>JAHELX010000228.1 GCA_024643945.1 Anaerolineales bacterium | reverse complement strand
GTTCGAAAAGTCACCGAGATAATCCAGCAAATGCACAACGACGGGACACTGCTCAAACTCTCGCAGCAATATTATGGGGGCGATTTCACCACAACTGCCAGCAGGTTCAACATTGACGCACTCGGGCAATTCCCCTAGGGCCGGAGGAGGCGATACAGTTCGCTATGAGAGCTTGGAATAAGAGCCTGATGGCACGGCTGGTCAGCTATTTTTTGCTGCTGGCGCTGCCGACTGTTGCCCTGGTGGGCTATATGGCTTACTTTCAGGCCACCGACACCCTAAAACAGTCCGTCTTCGAGCGACTCAACGCCGTTGCCACCCTTAAAGAAGACGGGCTCAACCGCTGGGTGGAGGATCAGCGCCGGGACGTGGTCTTTATCGCCTGGCTGCCGGAAGTACAAGCACAGACTGGTGAGTTATTAAGCCATCAGGCATCCGAGCCAGAGTACCAGGCGGCCTACGCACTCCTTTCGGAATATCTGAGGTTTATAGTTACTGGCATGTCCGACTCGGAAGAGCTGTTAATTCTTGATCTCAACGGCGACATTGTCCTTTCGACTGACAAAGCCCACGAAGGCCAATCCCGGGCCGAAGAACTTTATTTCAGCCAGGGGAAGTCAAGCACTTACGTGCAGAATGTCTATCCCTCTCCGCTCACCGGTAGGCCGACCATAACGATTGCCACCCCGCTATTCGATCGAGATAAGCGGCGCGTGGGGGTGCTGGCGTCGCATCTGAACCTGGCCCGCATTGACCGGATCATCTTCGAGCGTACCGGCTTGGGCGAAAGCGGGGAAACGTACCTGGTCGACCCGTCGAATGTGTTTGTATCCGAATCCCGATTGGATGGGCAACAATTTCCCGAGGGAAGCAGTGTTCACTCTAAGGGGATTGAGGCTGCTCTGCAGGGTATCGATGGCTCGGGGCTTTATCTGAATTACCGGGGAACGCCAGTGGTTGGAGTTTACCGTTGGATTGGTGACCAACAAGTAGCCCTGTTGGCCGAAATGAGCCAGATAGAGGCCTTTGCGCCAGCGCGCCGACTAGCCTGGACCATTTTCCTGATTGGATTGATCTCGATTGGCTTGCTGGCGATAGGGATATATCTGCTGGCGCGCCAGATCGCCCGACCAATTCTGACCATCACTGATACGGCTATCCAGGTGGCCGCTGGCGACCTGAGTCCTGTGGCGCCCGTGCTCACTGAAGACGAAGTCGGCGTGTTGGCCCGTGCCTTTAATCAGATGACACGCGAATTGCGCGTGCTCTACGAGGGATTAGAAAAGAAAGTGGCAGAGCGCACCGCTGAACTCACCCAGGCGAATACGCGACTCCAGCAGGAAATCGCTGAGCGTGCGCGGGCGGAAGAAACGTTGCGCCGGCAAAATGAATATTTGGCCGCACTGCATGCCACCACTCTGGGCCTGATAAGCCGGCTCGATTTGAAAGATTTACTTGAAACCCTCGTCATGCGGGCTGGCCAGTTGTTGGGCACGCCTCACGGTTTCATCTACCTGGCAGCGCCAGGGGGGGCCGAACTCGAGCGCAAAGTGGGGGTGGGCGTGTTTAGTGAGGATAGGGCCCCTCGCCTGAAACCGGGAGAAGGCTTATCCGGTAAAGTGTGGCAAACAGGCCGCCCGCTCGTCGTGAACGATTACGGCACCTGGGCCGGCCGTTCGCCGAGTGGCACCCACCTGGTCCACGCGATGGCCGGCGTTCCGCTCCATTCCGGTTCAAAGGTGGTCGGTGTCCTCGCCCTGGCCTCTGACCGGGAGTCGGAACGGGTGTTTGGCGACGATGAGGTCGAGCTTTTGAGCCGCTTCGCCCAATTGGCTTCCATTGCGCTGGACAATGCCCGACTATATGCTGCGGCCCAAGAGGCTAAGGAAGCTGCGGATGCCGCTAATGAGGCAAAGAGTGCCTTTTTGGCCAGCGTGAGCCATGAACTGAGGACACCTTTGACCTCCATCCTCGGCTTCGCCAAGATTATCGAGAAAAGGCTGGTGGAGCGGGTCTTCCCCACAGTTCAGGCTGAGGATCGCAAAACACGGCGAGCCATAGAGCAGGTGACGACCAATCTTGACATCATCATTGCCGAAGGCGAACGGCTGACCGCCATGATCAACGACGTCCTCGACTTGGCCAAGATCGAAGCCGGAAAGGTGGAGTGGCACATGCAACCCATAAAGGTGGCTGAGGTAATTGAACGAGCCACGGCAGCCACCGCCGCTCTGTTTGAACAGAAGGGACTGGAATTGATCAAAGACGTGACCGAGGATCTGCCTGAGGTCAGCGGCGATCAGGATAGGTTGATCCAGGTGATCATCAATCTCATTTCGAACGCGGTCAAATTCACGGCTAAGGGCTCGGTGACGTGTCGGGCCAGGCGCGTTGACAGTCACATCCTTGTCAGCGTCCGCGATACAGGGCTGGGCATCGCCCAGGCCGACCAGCTCCAGGTCTTCGAGAAATTCAAGCAAGTCGGAGACACGCTGATCAACAAGCCACAGGGCACCGGATTGGGGCTTCCCATCTGCAAAGAGATCGTGGAATATCACGGTGGACACATATGGGTGGAGAGCGAACTGGGCAAGGGCAGTACCTTCACATTTACGCTGCCCATTAGAGCTGCCGAGGTAGCGGCAAGCGTCGAGATAAAGCCAGTCGACCTGGGTATTTAGGTATAAGTAATCTATCGCATAACAGCAACGGATAATGGCTGGATTAGGAGGAAAATATCATGGAAGTTCACGTTTCGCATGAGCAAGGTCGGGTACCTGTCACCGTCTTTCACGTCAAAGGTGATCTGATAGAAGGGGAAGCGCTCGAGGCACGAGCCCAGCAAGCCTTCGAAAATGGTATGCGCTATCTGCTTTTGGATTTGAGGGAGGTCCCTTTTATCAGTAGTTGGGGGCTTCGAGCACTGCACCACGTCTACATGCTGTTGCGCACCGATGCTCCAGACGAAAGTGATGAGGTGGTGAAGCCGGGACTACGCGACGGCACGTATAAATCCCCTCACCTTAAATTGTTCAACCCTTCCCAAACCGCCATGAAGGTGCTGAGCATGGCAGGATACGACATGTTTCTGGACATCCACCAGGATCTGAAAGAGGCCATCGCTTCATTCTAAAGCCGGGTTTAGGTCCTATACTTCATAGAAAGAACACGAGTATGAAACTGAAAAGCGTCTTTTCGATGCTGATCGCGGCAGCTACCTTGCTGGTCGCATGTGGCGGCCCGACACCTACACCTGCGCCCAAGTTGAAAGTCGGCGTGGTGCTGGATACCGGTGGTGTCAACGACAAGTCTTTCAACGAGTACACCCTGAAGGGTGCCCGGGAGGCTGCTGCCGGCGTTGGCCTGGAATTTTCCTATCTGCCTTCCCAGTCTACCAGCGATTATGAGAAAAATATCGAAAGTCTGATTGCTGAAGGAGCAGATTTGGTCATTACCGTGGGCTTCCCACTGGGTGACGCCACAGCAAACGCCGCCCGCAGGCATCCCGACATCCAGTTCGCCATCATAGACAACGCTTACTTGCCTGGCTTCGGCTGCCCCAACACCGTTGAGGATTGCTACACCGCCGAAGGCGGCCTATCCAACATAACTAGCTTGATGTTCGCCGAAGACGAAGTGGGTTACCTGGCGGGAGTGCTTGCCGCTTGCATGAGCCAGACAGGTACAATTGCCAGTGTCGCAGGAATGGAAATCCCGCCTGTGGCGCGCTTCGTCAACGGCTTCCAGAACGGCGCTAGATCTCTCAATCCGAATGTGATCACGCTCAATCAGTACATTCCCGACTTCGATGACCCTCCCACAGGCAAAGTCGTGGCTCAGGGTTTCATTAACCAGGGCGCAGACGTGATCTTCGGCGTAGGCGGTAACACCGGCAATGGCGGATTGCTCGCCGCTAAAGAAGCCGGGGTGATGGCTATCGGGGTAGACGTGGACCAGTACGTTACCTATCCAGAAGTTCAGGATGTCCTGCTCACGAGCGCCTCAAAGAACGTGGACGTGACCACCGCGGCCGCGGTGAAAGACTTCGCAGTCGGCCAATTGGCGGGCGGCATTCGGCTTGCGACAGTCGCTAACGGAGGGGTGGGCCTGGCTCCGTACCATGACTGGGAGAGACGGATTCCTCAGGCGTGCAAGGACCAGGTGAACGCCGCCGAGGAAGAGATTAAGGGGAACCCGGCCGTCACTGGTGCCAAGTAATCGGCGGTCCGCTTGAGGAGCATTCAAATGTCTACACTGTCCCTCCGTTTTCGGCGACCGTTTTGGCCGGTTACAGTTGTCTCGGGCGTTTTGGCCCTGGTCACGCTGGGCACGTTGTTGGTCGTCTACAGTCAGACCAGTCAATGGCAGTATCTCGCGTTAAGCGGGGTAGTAACTATGATCGTACTGGCCCATGGCATCGCCTGGGGGCTGGCTCGTTATCGGGGCCGGTTTGAGCTGGGTATCTGGTTGATCGTCGCCGTCCAAATTTTGAGCGCTGTGCTGGCCCCACTCTTTATGGCCGACTTCTCGTTCCTTGGTCTCTTCCTGCTTGCCGTCGTGCCCATTGAGCTGGGGGTAATCGATCAACCGCGACGCATGCCGGTGTTTGCTGTTTATACGCTGCTGGGGGCGGCTGCGATGGTGGCCATCGACTTATTGGGGGTTCCCGGCCGCCTGACCGTCCTGAGCCAGTTGTCCAGCGCCGTTTTCTTGGCACTGACTCTCCTGGCCCTGCACATTGCTGGCCTGGCCTTTCTGTTGTGGCGACTACGCCTGCGGCCGGGGGCAAACTATTATACCCGGCTTGATCTGGCGACTCAATTGTCGTTGGTTTTCACCGGGATCTCGGCCTTATCCATCCTGGTAGTCACCGGAGTCCTGATCGCTCAACTGCGCGCTTCGCAGATCGCGCAGGTAGGGCAAAACTTCCAGACCCTGGCAGAGATCGAGGCTGAGCGAGTGGGCAACGGTCTCGAACAGCAGATTAACGCCCTCGCCTCCCTGACCCGCCAGGAGGCGGTCCTGGTGGAGGGACTGGCCACAGCCAACGCTGGATACCCGGCGTCGGAGGCCGAGGCCCACCTGGTGCTTCAGGAACGGGAGCAGCGCTGGCAAACCTCCCCAGAAGATAGTGAGTTCGTCCGGCAGTATCGCACCAGCCCGCAGACATTGGCCTTGAGCAAATTCCGTGGCGCTAACACTTTTCATCATAATATGTTTCTCATCGATCGCCTGGGAGGGCTGGTTGCGGCGCAGGGAGAAAAGCCGGCCCAATTCTCCTATGGCGACGAAGCATGGTGGCAGGCTGCCTGGGATCACGGTCAGGGCGGCATCTACCTGGGCAAGTTGAGAATTGATCCAGAGACCAAAATCGCGTCCATATTCATCGCGGTCGGAGTCATCAATCCGCAAACCAATCAAACCATCGGGGTGCTGGCCTCGACTTACGAACTGCAGGCCATTCAACGCCAAATCAGTTTGGCCAGGCCCCGTACCACAGGAGAAGTCAATCTGCTCACCTCGGATGGAGTCGTAATTGCTGGCCCAGATGACCAGATCGTGGGCCAGCCAGCCTGGTCGAGTTTGCTCGCCTCTGGCGCTCTTCTCCCTGAAGCGGGTGAGCCCCCAGAAGGAGGTGGGCAATCATTAACCGCATCCGGCTGGCTAATGGGGACAGACCGCCAGGGCAACGCGGCGGTGCTGGCACAGGCCCCCCTGAATACGACCAGCCGGGTCAATCTTGACCCACTGCGCTCCCTGGGCTGGCAGGTGGTGGTCAGCGACACACGGGCCGATGCATTGGCGGAGGTGACCCGGTCCACCAAGGTCGCCAGCCTGGTGGGCTTGCTGGTTATGGCCTTGGTGGTACTGGCGGCCACTGCGACTGCCCAGGTGATTACCCGTCCGATTGAAGCTCTGACCATGACGGCTGCGGCCATCAGCGAGGGTCAGCTAGAACAACGCGCCGAGCCAGTCGGCCCGGTGGAACTGGTCACCCTGGCCGAAGCCTTCAATTCCTTGACCGCCCATCTGCGTTTGTTAATCAATAACCTGCAGGACCAGGTCGCTCAGCGCACGGCCCAATTGCAGGCAAGAGTCGAGCAATTGGCAACGCTCAATCGCATCACGCAGACAGTCTCCTCGGTGCACGATCTGCAAGCCGCTTTGGAAATTGTGGCACGGGAAATGGTGGAACTATTCAATACTCCCAACTGTGGCATTGCTCTGCTCAACGCCGCCCAAACGGAACTGTCCGTTGTCGCCAGCTATTCCCAGGATGCGACTCTGCCCAGTTCGGTTGGCATCGTGATCCCCGTGGCCGGTAATCCTTCCTCTATGCAGGTCGTCGAAAGTGGCAGCTCCATCGTCGTGCCCCGGGCTCAAACCAATCCCCTGACTGCGCCCATCCACGAACTAATGCGCGAGCGGAGGACGCAATGCCTGATGATCGTACCCTTGCTAGCACGGGGTGAGGTGATTGGCACCATTGGTCTGTCCACCGATCAGCCTGGGCGGGAATTTACGCCGGCTGAATTGAGGCTGGCGGAAACGATTGCCGGCCAAATTGCCGGCGCGATTGAGAACGCGCGGCTCTTCACTGAAATGGAACAGGCCAAAGAATCCGCCGAGGCCGCCAACCAGGCTAAGAGCGCGTTCCTGGCCAATGTGAGCCACGAACTCAGGACCCCTCTCACCTCCGTTCTTGGCTTCGCCAAAATTATCCGGAAAAGGTTGGAGGATAGGATCTTCCCCCTGGTCCAGACTGAGGATGCCAAGACGCAGCGGGCCATGCGGCAGGTGGAAGGGAACATCAACATTATCATCTCCGAGGCGCAGCGGCTGACCACTATGATCAACGATGTCCTTGATCTGGCCAAGATCGAGGCCGGAAAGGTGGAGTGGCACATGCAGCTCGTGAATGTGGACGAAGTCATCGAACGGGCCATCGCCGCCACCACTGTCCTTTTTCAACACAAGCGACTGAAATTGATCAAAGATGTAGAAGAGGGGCTACCCGAGATTGTGGGCGACCAGGATAAATTGATCCAGGCGGCGATCAACTTGATCTCTAATGCGGTGAAGTTCACCGACCAGGGCTTGGTAACATGCCGGGTCAGGCAGATTGAGGGTGAAATCATCCTCAGCGTCATAGATACGGGCAGAGGCATTGACGAGGCTGACCTGCCGAGAATCTTTGAGAAATTCACGCAGGCGGGCAACACCGTGACCGATAAGCCGCAAGGGACCGGGCTGGGGCTGCCCATCTGCAAAGAGATCGTGGAACATCACGGCGGTCGCATCTGGGTACAAAGTGAGCCGGGGCAGGGGAGTTCCTTCTCCTTTACCCTGCCGATTAAGAGAGAGATTGGAGATTAGAGAATGGAATCCTCTCTCCGCATAGCGGCCGAACTCGAGAATCTGGCAGAGATTCGCGACTTTGTCCAGATAACGGCGACAACCTTTGGCGTTGACCCGGATATTATTCCCGATGTTCTGCTGGCCGTGGACGAAGCGGTCACCAACGTTCTCGTCCACGGCTACCAGGGACAGGCAGGGATGATTGAGATCGAACTAAGGAGAAGAGGAGATTCCCTGCGGGTCTGCCTGCGTGACCAGGCGACTCCTTTTGATCCCACCACCGTTCCTCCGCCGGATTTGACGCTGCCACTGGAACAGCGGCCGTTCGGAGGAATGGGGGTTTACTTGATGCGGCAACTTATGGACGAAATGACCTATCGCATCACGCGCCAGGGAGGCAATGAGTTGACCCTGGTGAAGAAAGGAGTTGTGTGACGTATCCCAAAGACTCTGACAAGGCGCCATTGAATGACAAAGAGGAATAGAACATACTGTTTTGAACACACCCACAATCAAACAACCCGCAAGGAGAGAAACAAATGTACATAACCGTAACTGAAGCACAAGGTAACGTCCCGGTGACTGTTATGCATATCCAGGGGGAGCTGGATGCTTCCAACTACAAGCGGTTGATCGCCAGAGCCAAGCAGGCCTATGAAACAGGAGTGCGGGACATCCTCCTCGACCTGAGCGAGATGCCTTTCATGGGCAGCTCCGGTTTAGTAGCCTTGCACAGCGTCGCCGTGCTGCTCCGGGGCGAGGAGCCGCCAGATCCAGAATCAGGATGGGCAGCCATTCGCGCCATCGATCGCGACCGGAGCGTCGGCTTACAACAGCACATCAAGTTGCTCAACCCCCAACCGCGCGTGGATCGGGTGTTGGAGATGGCGGGATTCAAGCAGTTCTTCGAGGTTCACACCGACCTGGACACGGCCATTGCCTCGTTCTGAGAAGGCGTTGACCCGCGGCGGGCTCTCCCGGCTTACGCGGTGAAGCCGGGAGATACATGTCTCATTTTTCAACAATACGCCGAAATAGCCTGACGGAGGTCACGGTATGCCGAACATGGTTCCGCTGGATATTCCACTACGCCGTCTGTTAAAGCAGAGGGAGGCGGCGGCGCTGCTGGAGGAGTTTGCAGCACTGCTGCCGGGAGGGGACCTGGCCATGATCGGAGCCGACGGGCATCTCTTCGCCGGCGCGAACGCCTGGACCCGGGCAGAGCTGGTGGAACTGCTGACTCAGGCGAGCGATGGTCAGTTAGTGGGTGCTGGAGACTTGCTCTTGCAACCGCTGTTGGTCAAGTCTCAACTGGTAGGGGCGCTGGTGGCTCGCGATGAGGAAGGGAAAGATGGCAGGGCGAAGCACGCATTGCGCTGCCTGTATCGCAGCCTGACGCTTCTACTGGGCCAGGCTCTGGAGACGCGCGACCTGGCCCGCGAGACGCTGGACCGCTACCGTGAAATCAACTTGCTGTACAACGTCGGCGAGACGATTGGCGGCTGTCTGGATCCGGAGGAGATCCCCCAACTGGTATTGGGAGAGGCCAACCGCATTATCGACGCCGAAGGCGGGTTGGTGCTGTTACCGCCTTCGGCGACGGCGGGTGAGAGTGATCTAGAGATCAGGGCAAGTTTCGGCCCTGCTAGCTCGATCCAAACACTGAGCAGGGTTTGCCGCTATGTTGCGGATCA
>JAHELX010000227.1 GCA_024643945.1 Anaerolineales bacterium | reverse complement strand
CATATCGGTGCAAACAACCCCTGTCAGGCGATAGCGCAGATAATCCTTGGGCCACAAGATGGTACGGACTCTTGCCATGACATGGGGCTTGTTCCGTTTGAGCCAGAGCAGCTTGGGCAGAGTATAGGTGCTGTTGATTTGATAGGGAGGTAACTGGAGTTGGGCGCAAAGCTCTTCGGTTTCGGCTGCGGCCCGGCGGTCTAGCCAGAGGATGGCAGGCTTGAGCACCTGACCTGCATCATCCAACAGGACGGCCGTATGCATCTGACCTGTGAACGAGATGGCTTCAAGTTCGGCGAGGGCAAATCCTTGTGTGTGTAGATCGGCCAAGGCAGCTTTGAGTGCCTCCCACCAATCCTCGGGGTCGCTTTCAGCCCAGCCGGGTTGCTCCGAGCGATACGCATAGCGTTGGGTGGCTGAGCCAATAACGCTCCCATGAGTGTCGTATAGTACTGCCTTAAGCGAGGAGGTCCCGACGTCAATTGCCAAAATGGTGGGAGCTACCAGGATCATTAGATCGATTCCCCCCCAACCTCAGCCATTACCTTGAGGCCTTGTCGGTTAAGGACCATCTCGAAGCCCTCGGCCAGCTTCTCCAGGTGCAAATGATGTGAGATAAGCCTTTCGACTTCTACATGGCCTGCCTCAATGTAGCCCAATGCGGCGTGCATATCCTCCGGAGTAGAGTCCGCCGAGCCGGTTATGGCCAACTCTTTGTAATGAATCAGATTGGGATCAATTTCTAGCGGAGTCTCAGGGTAGATACCAGCAAATATATTCAGTCGTCCCCCCTCCCCAAGGCATTGTGCGGCCTGGGTGACAACCGGCGAGAGGCCCACAGTAACCACAGCCATGTCAGCGCCACGGCCGCTGGTTGCATGCATCACGGTGTCCTTCAGGTTTTCTTTGGAATTATCGCAGACGGCATAGGCCCCCAATTGCCGGGCCAGTTCAAGGCGTCCCTGAATCAAATCGGCTATGATGACGTGCGCGCCAAAGAGCTTGGCAATTTGCAGGTGCATCAAGCCAATGGGACCAGCGCCTATCACGAGTTGTATCTCGCCTGGTACCGGCTTGAGCATTTTTTGCCCGCGCAGCACACATGAGAGGGGTTCTGTAAAGGCGGCCGCTTTGAAGTTCGTCGTCTCGCGTTGGATCGGGTGGATGTTTCGATAAGGGAGGACAGCAAAATCTGCATAGGCGCCGTTGGGGAAGCGGGGATACAAACAGCGATTAGATCGCCCTTGTCGGCAGTTGGTGCAGACCCCGCATTTGACGATAAAGTCGGCCATGACACGTTGGCCGATTTCAAGATGCCTGACAGCTTCGCCTACCCTGACAATTCGTCCACTGGCTTCATGCCCCATAATGCGGGGCAGCGGCACACTTTTTTTGCCGGCATAGACGCGCACATCCCACGGGCAAATACCGCAGTATGCAATCTGAATCAGAACCTCTTCAGGTCCGACCTCGTACACAGGCTGATGCCTTAACTCGAAGCGGCCTGGCTCCAGCAGCCACATCGCCCGCATCGAGACGGCGTGGCCGGCAGTGGCCGGCAAGGAATCAGGGGCAAAGATCTCAGAGGAACTGCTCATAGGGCTCCTTATAGAGTAGCGAGTCAGGACGAACGTACGGTGCGAACTGAGTAGGTATAGCGGTCACCTCGGTTAAAAATCTGGTGATACTCGATGGGAACGCCTTGGTCCGAGTACACGACACCCTCGACCAGCAACAGAGGGGACCCCACTTCCACTTCGAGGAGATTTGCTTCTCTTTCGCCAGCAGCGGCAGCTTGAATCGTCTCCTCGGAGGTTGATAAGAAAATCCCTTTCTTTTCCAGGATTGACCACAAAGACACTTGTTGCTGAAGCTCGGCTGGGGTCAAGGACACGTCGGGGGGCAGGTTTAAATAGGCAGAGGATATGCAGATAGGTTCGTCGTCGGCCAGCCGTAGCCGCTCAACCACCCAAATCCAGGTCTCTTCGGTAACGTTCAGGGCCGAGGCCAAATATCCGACTGCCCTTTCATGTCGCACAGACAACAAACGAGAGCCAGGGCGGTGGCCTTCCTCAGCCATCTCTTCGGAAAAGCTCTTCATTTGAGTCATGTGGCGTTGAATCTTTGGCCGGGCCACAAATGTCCCTTTGCCCTGGTAAGTAACGAGGTATCCTTTCCGCACCAGCTCGTCAATGGCTCGGCGGACGGTAATCCGGCTCACCTGGAATTTCTCACCGAGTTCTCGCTCGGTTGGGACGAGATCCCCTTCCTTGAGCTGACCTTCTTTGATAAGCGTCAACAAAGCCTCTCTGAGTTGATAGTAGAGGGGGACCGGCAAATTTCTATCAACATCCAATGAGTCTAAGATAGGTGGGTAAATCATAATGGCACATCTTCCTGTAGAACGCGTACTAGTTAGTATGTTGTTATAACAATATCACCATTACAATATAACATATATCGGCGGTTTTGTCAATAGCGATATTGACAAAGTTGGCGGCATGTGTTATATTGTAATGGCAATATTGTTATAACAACATACTAACTAATGATACCGTAGGCGCGGTGGAGTATCCCGATAAGGCAATTAGAGGGCGTCTTGGAGAAAGTGAACATATGGCCAGATTTGGTTACGTGCGACCCCGCTTTTTGGATGAGGCGATTGAACTCCTGAATGAACCAGATATGGTCAGCAAGCCCTTGGCCGGGGGGACGGACATACTGGTTTATCTCCGCGAGCAGCACCCCTGGTTCGACCGTCTGGTGGACATCAGCCTGCTTCCGGAATTGAAGATGATTGAGCGGGACGACACGGTCGTTCGCCTGGGAGCGGGGGTTACCTTTACCCAGGCCATCGAGAGCCAGCTTCTAAAGCAGGTAGCTCCCTTTCTGGTTGAGGCGTGCCAGGGCGTTGGTAGTCTCCAGATCCGCAATCTTGGCACGTTGGGAGGCAATGTGGTCAACGCGGCTGCCTGCGCCGACTCGCTGCCCCCACTGGTTTGTCTGGAGGCGGTGGCTCATCTACGCAGTATGCAGGGCGAGCGGCGCATACCGGTCAGTGAGCTCATCATCGGACCTAATCGCAGCCAGGTCAAGAATGGAGAACTCTTGACGCATTTCAGTTTTCCCCTCCCACCGGAGGGCGTGCGCTCGGCGTTTATTAAGCTAGGTCGTCGCAAGGCCCAGTCTATTTCGAGATTAAGCATGGCGACTATGGGGCGGACTACAAGTCAAGGCGTGGTGGATTTTGTACGCCTGACGCCTGGCGCAGCCACTCCGCGTACGCGGCGTCTTGAGCAGGTGGAGGCGATGCTGCTTGACCAGGAGCCTGTGGAGAGCCTGCTGGTCGAGGCGGGCGAAAAAGTTGCCGCGTGCATGATCGAGACGGCCGGCAGGCGCTGGTCCACTGAGTACAAGGAGATGGCCATCAAGGCCCTGGCCGAGCGGGCTTTGCGGCAGGTTTTGTGCAGTGGCCAGATCGCATAGCACACGGAGATGAAATCCAAAGCTGGGTAGGGATAACCATGCTCTTAGAATTTACTCTGAATCACCAAATGGTTGCCGTGGATGCCGCACCGGATATCACCCTGTTGACGCTACTGCGTGACTATCTCAACCTCACCGGGGCGAAGGAAGGCTGCCAAGTGGGCGAGTGTGGCGCTTGCTCGGTGATCCTGGATAGGCGGCTGGTCAATAGTTGCCTGGTGTTGGCGCTTCAAGTTGCAGGGCGTGAGGTCATCACCATTGAGGGCATCCGCGGTCCCGATGGCGGCGCCAACGATATGCAGGAGGATTTTATCGAACATGGCGCGGTGCAGTGCGGCTTTTGCACCCCCGGCATGGTATTAGCGGGGGAGGCGCTGCTGATGCACAAACCCCGGCCGACACGTGCCGAGATCCGGGAGGCACTGGCAGGCAATCTGTGTCGTTGTACCGGGTATCAACAAATCGTGGACGCCATTGAGGCTACGGCTTTGAAGCGAGCCAGAAGGTCTGGCGGCTCGAAAGATCAGAAGGGTGGATAGGATGTCCGAGTTAAGATACGTTGGCAAACCGGCCCGGCGTGTGGATGCGCTGGAGAAGGTGTTGGGCACAGCCAAGTACCTGGCCGACTATCGCCTGCCGGGCATGCTCTACGCCCGGGCGTTACGTAGCGAACTGCCCCACGCCCGTATCGCCCGCCTCGACGTTACCCCTGCATTGAAGGTGCCCGGCGTGCGCGCCGTCATCAGCACCGAGGATTTTTTCGAGCATGGTCGCTTTGGTTTTCCTGTCAGCGACCAGTACATGTTGGCTTACCAAAAAGTGCGCTACGTCGGCGAAGCCATCGCAGCCGTAGCCGCCGAGACACCCCAGGCAGCTCTGGAAGGTATACAAGCCATCATGTGTGAACTAGAGTTTTTACCCGGCCTGTTTGATATGGAGCGAGCGCTGGAGCCTGATGCGCCTCAAGTGGGACCCGAGCGCGCCGATGGCCGGCATCCGAATTTCCTCGACCATCACTATGTGCGCCAGAGCGATCCACTATCGGTGTTGGAAAGATGTCCGGTCGTTATCGATCAGCAATACAGCGTATCTCCGCAAGAACATGCCTATCTGGAGACCGAAGGCGCGCTGGCAATCCCCACCCCCGACGGCGGGGTAACGGTCTACGCTTCCAACCAGAGTCCTTTTATCAACCAGGGAAATCTGGCCAAGGTGTTGAATCTGCCGCCCAACCTGGTGCGGGTTATCCAGCCGCCGGTGGGCGGTTCTTTCGGGGGAAAAGACGACCTGAACTATCAATCCTCGGCCCAGGTGGCGGCTCTAGCACTTAAGACAGGGCAGCCGGTGCGCATGATCTTCTCCCGTGAGGAGAGCATGATCGCCAGCTATAAGCGGGATGCTATGCGCATACATATCCAGCTTGGCGCGGATCGAGACGGCACCTTGCAGGCATGCAAGTTTGAAGGAAGGTTGGATTCTGGGGCCTATGCCTCCCAAAGCCCCTTCACCGCCTGGCGCGCCAGTATCCACGCCATGGGCGCCTACCGTTACCGGGCGTGCCACGTGGACGTCGTCAGCGTATACACTAACAATGGGTATGCCGGGGCCTTCCGTGGCTTTGGCAACACCGAGGTCTGTTCAGCCATTGAACAGGCGGTGGACGAGATGGCGGATGCACTGGGCATAGATCCCATTGATTTTCGCCTGAAGAACTGCCTGCGGTTGGGTGATGAGACACCCCACGGACAGATGCTGAAGGAGTCGATGGGGCTGCCTGAATGCCTGGAAACGGTGCGCCGCATCAGCGATTGGGATCGCAAACGGGCGGCTTATGCGCAGCAGAACTTGCGCGAGAAGCGGCGCGGCATTGGAGTAGCGGCTCTCTTCCACGGGACTTCCCTGGGAGCTGAGGGCGCCGACTACGCAGCCAGCACCGTTGAGATTCACGACGATTACTCCATTGTGCTGACCTCCGGGCTGACGGATTATGGCACTGGCTCGCGCACCGTTTTCACACTGATTGCTGCCGAAGAACTGGGAGTGCACCCGGAAAGCATCCGAATGCTGCGTCCCGATACCCAGACAGCCCTGGAGTCGGGCCCCACTGTGGCCAGCCGTTCCACCATATTAGGCGGTAATGCCGTGCGGGTGGCCGCACGCAACCTGGCCCAACTGCTCGACCTGGCTGCAGCGGACTTGCTGGGCTGCCATTTACACAAGTTGATCCGCAGCTATGAGAGTTACATCGGGCCCAGTGAGGAGCCTGTCCCTTGGAAGAGAGTGGTGGATCATGCCCGGACGATGGGATTGACCTTATCGGCCCACGGCAAATGGAGCGCGCCACAGATTACATGGGACCATCATCAGGGACGTGGTACCCCCTATTTCGCATACCACTTCGGTGCCCATGTGGCCGAGGTAGAAGTGGACTTACGCACTGGCCAAACCGAGGTAATCGGATTTTGGGCTGCGCACGACCCGGGCAAGGTGGTTTTCCCCCAGGGAGCCTATGGACAGGTCTATGGCGGTGTCGCTCAGGGATTGGGCTATGCCTTATTCGAGGAAGCCATCTTTGCCGATGGCTACTTGCAGTCAGTCAACTTTAACGAGTATCTGATTCCCACCGCCCTGGACGTGCCGGAGATCAAAGTCGTGTTTGTGGAAAAGCCGTTCTCGGAAGGGCCGTATGGCGCGAAAAATGTTGCAGAGCCGGCCATGGTCCCGGCGGCGCCGGCCATCCTCAACGCAATTTTCCAGGCGACCGGGCGGCGTGTGCGTCACCTGCCAGCTAATCTCGAGCGGATGTTACTAGGTCACGAACTGCGGCAGAAGGGCTTGGCCAGCGCGTGCAAGTTGGGATTGCAGACTCTGTAAAAGGGATTTGGAGCTCACCGGATGGGAAAATCAGCGTTCATCAATTTATCAAATGGCGAGGTCAACATCCTGGAGAACGACTCCAATGAACTACGGCGATTCCTAGGTGGGCGCGGACTGGGCGTCAGACTGCTCTACGATTTAGTCGGGTCACAAGTCGATCCACTCTCCCCTGATACCGCCCTGATCTTTACGGCAGGCGCGCTGGCAGGGTCCCCCTGGCCGACATCTTCCCGCCTTCACGTGACCTTCAAATCCCCGTTAACGGGTGCCTATGGCTATGCTAATAGTGGCGGATTCTTCGCCGCAGAGCTGAAACACGCAGGCTACGATGCCCTGATTATCAAAGGACGGGCCCCAAAGCCAAGCGTGTTGCAGGTCTTTGATTACAGCATTTCAATCCGAGACGCTACAGAACTTTGGGGCACCCCGGTGAGCGAGACGCACCACGCGCTGCTAGGAACAGACCCTTCCCCACAGGCTGGGAGAGTCGCTTGTATCGGGCCTGCTGGGGAAAACCTGGTGTACATCTCGGCCATTATGAATGATTTCTCGCGAGCAGCAGCGCGCGGGGGACCTGGAGCGGTCATGGGGAGCAAGAATCTCAAAGCCATACATGTTCACGCTTCCAGCAGGCCTGGATTACCACCCCATTTCCGTCAAGAGGCAAAAGTGGCCGCCCAGAAGTTGCAGGCTGATCCACACCTTGACGGATTACGCCGTTACGGGACTTTGGTCCTGATGGACCCCAAGAATGTCAGCGGCGATCAACCGGCCAAGAATCATCAGTTGGTCCAGGTTCCATTTATCGAAAAAGTCAATGCCGCCGCCTTTGATGCCTATCTGCACCATCACAAAGGGTGTTATGCCTGTCCAATCACCTGTAGTCGCCAGTCTTTGGTGAGTCAGCGACCATATTCGGTTGAACTGGAAGGGCCGGAATACGAAACCACCAATGCCTTGGGGCCGATGTGCTGGATCAGCAACCCCGAAGCGATCATCTATGCTAATTCTCTGTGCAATGAATATGGTCTTGACACCATCTCGACTGGCGTCACGATTGCTTTCGCTCTGGAGTTACACGAAAAGGGACTCTTGGAAGATGACACGCTCTCCTTAGAATGGGGTGACGAAAATACTTTGATCGGCTTGATTGAGCGGATTGCCTATCGGCGTGGGTTGGGAGCTATCTTGGCCGATGGCACACAGCGAGCCGCCAGAGCCATTGGTAAAGGCGCTGAGTATTATGCGATGCAGGTGAAGGGGATGGAACTCCCGCGCCAGGACCCCCGCTTTGCCAAGGGTTTTGGCCTGGGACACGCCACCAGCAATCGAGGAGCTGATCATTTGTACGCATTGCCGACGATTGATCTCGCGGGCAACTGGGACGCCGCGCGAAAGATTTTCCCAGAGAAGATTGTGGCTGAGTTGATGGACCCGGCGAACGAAAAGTACAAGGCCGACCTGGTCGTCTATGGGGAGCATTTCTGCGCCGTCACGGATTCGCTTGGGATATGCAAATTCAGTACTGTCGAGCAATACAGCTTGCTGCCGGCAGATCTGGCTCCCGGCATCTCGGCCCTTCTAGGCGACGATATGACAGAGCAGGCTTTGTTGCAAATCGGTGAGCGCATCGTCAACTTGGAAAGATTATACAATGTGCGCCTGGGGATGAGCAGAAAGGATGACTACCTGCCTAAGAGGTTCACCCAGGAACGTGCGCCGCTATACGAATATGTGGCTGACCCACAGACTGGTGAGATGATAACATCCCAGAGGCCCCTACGCTACGGCCTGATTAATGATTGGGATGCAATGTTGGATAGATATTACACGTTGCGTGGTTGGGACAAAGATGGCAAGCCAACACGCGAGGTACTGCAACGTTTGGATTTACTCGATGTAGCAGAGGATGCGCCCTGAGCGCCACCCAAGTCTGACAGATCAACAAAGGAGTGAACTCATGGACCAACAAGATCTCTTGCAACAGCTTGAAGCCAGCATATTGAATTACGACGCCAGGTCGGCTGCCGAAACAGCCCAATTAATCGTTGACAGCGGCATCAACGTATTGGAGGCTATTAAGGTTGCTACTGACACTATTGCCCATATTGGGGACCAGTTTGAGTGTGGAGAGATTTTTCTCCCCCAATTGATGCTAGCCGGCGAAACCATGAAACAGTGTATGAACGTCCTCTCTCGCCACATTAGCGCAGAGGGGGAGGTGAAGAAAAAGGGTAAAGTGGTTATCGGCGCCGTCACCGGTGACATCCACGACATCGGGAAGAATCTAGCAGCGACTATGTTGTCGGTGCATGGCTTCGACGTAGTTGACCTTGGGGTAGGCGTCTCTCCTATGGAATTTGTAGACAAGGCGGAGAGTGAACATGCGCAGTTCATCGCTCTCTCATCCCTCATGACAACCTCGATGCCATATCAGAGAGATGTGGTGGAGTTGCTACAAGAGATGGGGGTACGCAACAAATATTACGTGATCGTCGGCGGCGGCCCAGTCACAGCCGATTTCGCCCAACAGATAGGAGCTGACGGGTGGGGACTGAATGCCATATCGGCTGTACGCGTCTGCGACCGGTTGCTGGAGTCAGGTCAACGTCCGCCCCTGGCAAGGACACTCATTGCAGAATAGCTTCTGCGCACAGAGCCGACGTCGGATTGGGGTATACTCACCAGGCAAAAACCAGAACAGGAGCACTATCATGAAAGTTGATCGAG
>JAHELX010000226.1 GCA_024643945.1 Anaerolineales bacterium | reverse complement strand
CGGGCCTGCCAGAGATGGATCAAGAAAGCCAAATTGGTGGCAGCCAGCACCACGGGGAAGGCATAGTGCGTGTAAAGGCCCAGCGTTGCACTCAGGACATAGAGCAGCGCCCAACCTGCAGGGAGGGTGCGCCCCCAATTGGGGAGGTAGGGGCGAGGTGACCTCGCCCCTACTTTCCTGAAGCTTGGGACAGCACGGAACGACGCCCCTGACAATTCCACCGTCGCCAAAACGGCCAAGGCACCCAGGAGAGCCAGTAGCGCGTACATGCGCGCTTCCTGCGCATAATACACCTGGAAAGGGGACACGGCCGCGATGAAGGCGGCCAGCAACCCCACTCGTGCGCTAAATAGTCGTGCCCCCAGCACGTAGACCACTGCCACCAGTAGCACGCCAGCGGCAGCCGACAGGGAGCGTACGGCTATCTCGCTCCCCCCGAAGACGCGCATCCAAATATGCAGCAGCCAATAGTAGAGCGGGGGGTGAATATCCAGAGCGGTACGGGCAGCGATCTCACCCAGGCCGGCCCGGGCCAGGGCCACGCTGTTCCCCTCATCGGACCAGAGACTCTGGCCCGCCAGGCGGTAAAAACGGAGGGCGGTCGCCAACAGCAGTGTGAGCCCCAGGCCGATGCGAATAAGGAAGATTTGCAAGGACGAAGCGCGGCTCTGTAGAGACGAAATGTGCTCCGCCCCTACTGTGCCGATTCTCATGCTCATGTCTTAGACCAAATTCCCAAATCTGACGGTCGGGCTTTCCTTCCCATTGGCCCAGTTTACACCGGAGACCACAACGTTGCAAGTAGCCCAGGTAAGTACAGGCATTCCGAATTTTGGGCCTGGGTCCAAAACAACATGTCATTTCGAGCGATAGCGAGAAATCCCTCGTTACCAACACTTTAATGGAGCGTGGCTGGGATAAGTCACCGTGCAAAGTCACCGTTTTTTCAGCCTTTAAGCTAGACTCCAGGGATTTCTCGCACGCTTCGCGGCTCGAAATGACACGCAGATGGTTACTCAGTCAACTATTTGCCGTCATAATGAGAATTGCTGCGTGTGGCAAGAACAACTTGAATAAAACCACAAAATATAGTATACTGTTGGCAACAACCCCCTAGGAACAGGCGTACTTTCGATAGAGGAATACCTGCTCCGTAACATTGGAAGACGTGTCACCACACAATGAGCAATATCGACTCATGAGCGCTATTGACTAACGAACCATATCAGTTAAGGAGGGTCCACCGTGAAAATCTCCTGCCTGCAAGAGAATCTGGCCAAGGGATTGAGCATCGTCGGACGTGCCGTCGCCAGCCGGAGCACGTTGCCGGTGTTATCGAACGTGATGCTGGCGACGGATAGTGGTCGCCTGAAGCTATCGGCCACCAACCTGGAACTCGGCATCAATTGTTGGGTGGGAGCTAAAGTAACAGAGGAAGGCGCTACCACCGTACCCGCCCGGTTGCTGACCGACTTTGTCAACTCACTGCCGCCGGAACAGATTGACTTAGAATTAGCAGTGCGCACGCAAACGCTCAACGCTCGCTGTGCCCGCTTTGAGGCTAATATCAAAGGGATAGACGCTCAGGAATTTCCCATCATTCCCACTGCCGACGACGGCGAGCATGCCATCCGCCTCGAGCCAGAAGCTCTACGCCAGATGATTGACCAGGTGGTGTTTGCCGCCGCTACCGACGAGAGTCGGCCCATTCTTACCGGTGTTCTGGCCCGCTTCGAAGGAGATCGGCTGACTATGGCAGCCGCGGATGGCTTTCGTCTGTCGGTGCGAGGCGCACCTCTCGCCCAACCGGTTGACGAGACCATCGAGGTCATTATCCCCGCCCGGGCCTTAGGGGAATTGGCCCGCATCTCGGCCGACCAGGAAGATTGGGTGGAAGTTGTCATCACCCCGGCCCGCAACCAGATCCTGTTTCATCTACAAGACATAGATCTGGTTTCCCAGCTCATAGAAGGCAGATTCCCCGATTACCGCCAGATCATTCCTTCCGGCTACACCACTCGCACCGTGCTGGATACGTCCGGATTTCTCAAAGTCGCCCGCGTCTCGCATCTCTTCGCCCGCGACGCGGCCAACATCGTGCGCCTGGAGGTCGCGCCCGGCGATGAATTGATGCCGGGTCACATCACGCTGGCAGCCACCAGCGCCGAACTGGGTGACAACGTAGGACAATTGGATGCCTCTATCGATGGTGATCCTCTTGAGATTGCCTTCAACGCCAAATACCTGATTGACGTGCTGTCGGTGATGGATACAGCTCAGGTGGCTTTGGAGACAAGCTCGGCCTCCAGCCCCGGCGTGTTGCGGCCGATTGGCGACGACGATTTTGTCCACGTGATTATGCCGATGCACCTCTCACGCTGACAGCCCGGTCAATAGCGCTCATCGCTCTTACGCCAGGGACCTCCCTGGCGTTTTTGTTGACAGACCCGGCCAATCGGACGATAATAAAAGCCGTGAAAAGGATGATCTCTGTAACTGTTGTCTTGTTCGCCGTAGTCTTGAGCGTACCGTGGCTGTTGCGTCTATGGGTACACTGGCGTATGAGCCCACGCATTTACGAGGAAGTACAGGCTGTTCCGCCCGCCGGTGTCGCCCTCGTCCTCGGCGCCGGCCTGACGTCTGAGGGTTTACCGACGCCGGCGCTGTATGACCGTGTGGCGGCCGCCGCCAATCTGTACCAATCGGGTACGGTCAGGAAATTGCTGATGAGCGGCGACAATCGCTTTGAATGGTATAATGAGCCGGAAGCGATGCGCCAGCTCGCCCTACGGCTGGGTGTGCCAGATGAGGACATCGTGCTGGATTACGCCGGACGCCGAACGTACGATTCCTGCTACCGGGCCAGAGAAATCTTCGAAGTGGGGCGTGCCGTGGTTGTCACCCAACGCTTTCACCTGGAACGGGCGTTGTATTTATGCGATGCCCTGGGAATCTCATCGGTCGGCATGGTGGCCGATCACCGCACGTACCGATCGCCATATCGCCAATGGTGGCAATTGCGTGAACTGGCGGCATTGGTCAAGGCCTGGTTAGATGTTCACATCGTGCATCCGCAGCCGGTGTTGGGCGAAAAGCTGCCTATACCAATTGTCGATAGTTCACGCAGATAAAGGAGACAAAGATGTCGGACAAACTATCATGGATTCAGGAGGAACTCGACGCGCTTAAAGCGCAAGGCTTGTTCACCACGATCCGCACCCTGTCGTCCCCGCAGGGGGCGTGGCTGGAGGTAGACGGGCGCCGGGTGTTGAACTTTTGCTCTAACAACTACCTGGGCCTGGCCAATCACCCACGATTGAAGGAGGCCGCCCAGCGGGCCATCGAAACCCATGGCGTGGGGCCGGGAGCGGTGCGCACCATCGCCGGGACGATGGACCTGCACCTGGAGCTGGAGAGAAGGCTGGCAGCCTTCAAAGGGGTGGAAGCGGCCATCTCCTTCCAGTCGGGCTTCAATGCCAACCTGGCAGCCATCCCTGCCCTGGTCGACAAGGAGGACGTGATCTTCTCCGACGAACTCAACCACGCCAGCATTATCGATGGCTGCCGGCTGTCGAAGGTGCGCATCGTGCGCTACCGGCACAATGACGCCGACGACCTGCGCCGTGTTGTCCGGGAGACGAAGGACTACCGGCGCGCGCTGCTGGTCACCGACGGCGTCTTTTCTATGGACGGGGACATTGCCCCCCTGGACCGGCTGGCCGACGTGGCCGAAGAACACGACTTGATGCTGATGGTGGATGACGCTCATGGTGAGGGTGTGTTGGGCCGCGGAGGACGTGGCATCGTGGACCACTTTGGGCTGCATGGACGGGTGGACATTGAAGTGGGCACAATGAGCAAGGCATTTGGCGTAGTGGGAGGCTACGTGGCAGGTCGTCAACCGGTGGTGGATTGGCTGCGCCAGCGAGGACGCCCCTTCCTTTTCTCCAGCGCGGTTACTCCCGCCGACGTGGCGGCCTGCATCGCTGCCGTCGACCTGTTGGAGGAGAACACGGAGCTGGTGGATCGCTTGTGGGAGAATGGCCGCTACTTTAAGGCGGAGATGCAGAAGCTGGGCTTCGATACCGGCGTCAGCGAGACACCCATCACTCCCGTGATGTTGGGCGAAGCGCCGCTGGCCCAGCAATTCAGCAAACGTCTCTTTGAGGAGGGCGTGTTTGCCACCGCCATCGGCTTCCCCACTGTGCCGCGGGGCAAGGCGCGCATCCGGGTGATGATTTCGGCCGCCCACACCACCGACGACCTGGATCAGGCGTTGGCTATGTTTGAGAAAGTGGGCAAAGAACTGGGGGTGATTTGAATCCTAACCCTTGCGAAGAGCTTGCCCTGCCTGCACTTGCCCGCCCTGGCTCGCGCCAGCGGGCCGGGGTGGCGCAGGCATACCATCCCGGCACGGGGCAGGTGAGCGGAGCGAAGGGTCTGCTCTTCGCAAGGGTAGCTGAGCACTAATAAGCGTGCTTTTCGAAGAAGATATCGATGAGGGTGCGTAGCAGGATCTTAAAATCGAGCAGTAGCGACCAGTTTTCGATGTACCACAGGTCATACTTGGTGCGCTCGATGACCGAGGTGTCACCGCGCAGGCCATTGACCTGGGCCCAGCCGGTCATGCCGGCCTTCTCCTTGTGGCGCTCCATGTAGCGGGGGATGCTCTTCTTGAAATGATCGACGAAGACCGGCCGCTCGGGACGCGGCCCGACCAGGCTCATATCACCTAGCAAAACGTTGATCACCTGAGGGAGTTCGTCAATCGAAAAGCGACGCATAAACACGCCAATCCGGGTCCGGCGTGGGTCATTTTCAGCGGCCCATACCGGGCCTGTTTGTGATTCGGCGTCGGGCCGCATAGAGCGGAATTTGAGCATCATGAAAGACCTGGCGTCGAGGCCCATTCGTTCCTGGGCGAAGAAAACAGGTCCCGGCGAATCGAGTTTGATGAGAATCGTGACCAACATCATAATGGGCGAAAGGAGAATCAGAGCCAGCGCGCTGCCCAGGATGTCCACCGTTCGCTTCAAGGCCAGGCGCCAGCCACGCAGGGCAATGTCGCGCACTGTGAGCAACGGCAGCCCGTTCAGATCGCCGATACTCACCTCAGAGGCCATAATCTGGAAGACATCGGGGAAGACCTTGATGCTGACTTTTTCGCGCTCGCAGCGGGCGATGATGGATAGGATTTCCTGGTGCGAGGCTTCGGGCATGGCGATGATGACCTCATCTACCCGATGCGCTTCGATGAGCCGGGGGAGATCGTCGCCTTTGCCCAGCCGGTCTACCCCCAGCACGGTGGATGACGGATCACGGTCGTCCACAAAGCCCACCACGTGGTAGCCCAGGCCCGGCGACTGGCGTATCTTCTGCAAGATCATACGCCCCACCTCGCCGGCGCCGACGATAAGCAGTCGCGCCTCATTATATCCCCTGGCCTGTAAGCTCCATTGAAAGCGGGCATGCAGTACGCGCCCCCACGACACCAGCAGGATCGTCAGCACCCAGGCATAGACCATCATAAGCCGTGGGTAGTCCAGCCCATTTTTGAACAAGAGGGAGATAAAGGCGATGGCTACGATGGTGCCGACCGAGGCAGCGCCGAAGATGGTGTAAAACTCGTCAATATGCGAAGTGGCACGCTGCCGGTGGTAGAGCCGGTAGAAGAGGAAGAAGACCAGGATGATGGTGACAACGTGGATGAGCAGCATGCCCCAGTAGTCACTGAAAGGGGCGATGTTTTCGTATTCGGATTGGAGACGAAGCACGTAGCCACCAGCGAACGCCAGGCCGGCCATCAGCGCATCCATGGCCACCAGCGAGGCGGTGAACAGCCAGGAAGCTCGTTGTTTCATTCGCCGTTCCTCGTTATCATGAGTAGGGGCGACCCTTCCCCGCAGGGGACCTATGGGTGGGTGCGGTCGCCTGGGCAGGGGCACCCGCAGGTCCCCCCTGGGCCGCCCCAGGGGCAGGCCTTTGGGGAAGCCCTGCCCCTACTCGCTACCATTGCTCGCCAGCAACTGCTGGACCCTCAACAAGCCCGAACGCAGGTTGATACCCGTCAACACCAGCCAGTGGAGCCAGCGTGATGTGGAATGGGCATAGTGTTTATCATAGAAGATGTGCATAGCCCGGTAAAATTCGTGCTGCGCTTTGCGGCTGTGGCGGCTGGCGGCACGCTTCACGTGCAGCACGGTGACCGCCGGGTTGTAATACACCTTCCAGCCGGCCTGGGTGATGCGATACGCCCAATCCAGGTCCTCGCCGTACATAAAGAAATCTTCGTCCAACAGCCCAGCCTGCTGGATGGCTTCGCGCCTGACCAGCATAAAAGCACCCACCACCGAGTCCACCTCGGTTACCTGGTCGGGATTTAGATAGGTCAGGTTGTACCGGCCAAAACGCGGATGCCGGGGAAACAGTTTCGACAGCCCCAGCATGCGGTAGCAGGCGACCTGAGGGGTGGGAAAGCTGCGCCGGCAGGCCAGATCCAGGCTGCCATCTTCGAGCACCAGTTTGGGACCGGCCACGCCGGCTTCGGAATGTTGGTTCATAAATTCCAGCATCATTGCCAATCCCTCGGCGGGCAGCACGGTATCAGGGTTGAGGAGGAGTGCGTAGCGCGCAGGGTCCGGCAGAGCCCCAGAGGAGAGAAATCGAGACGAGTCTCCGTTGGCTCCCGGGAGCTCAGCGCTGGTCGACCCGAAGCCATAGGCGCGCAGGCCCAGGTTGTTGGCGTAAGCATAGCCGCCGTTTACCGCGCTTTGGACGAGCCGCGTCTGTGGGAACTCGGCCCGTACCATATCGGCGCTGCCGTCGGACGAGGCGTTGTCAACGACACACACCTCAAACGCAAAATCGCCTCGACTGTTGTAAATCGAGGTCAGGCAGTTACGCAGATAATCGCGCGTGTTGAAATTGACGATGATAATCGCAAGCTCAAGCATTGGATCGCAGTGACAGGCCGGAGAATGTGTTAGCATCGACTGCGCTTATTCTATCACAAGCAGAAAGCGCGGGCAAAAAGTAACTGGGAGGCTGGAAGGTTGGAAGCTTGAAGCCAACCCAACCTTCCAGCCTTCCGACTTTCCAATTCATAATTCGCGCTTCATCCACAGCAGCGTGCGTTCTTCTTGAAAGCCGAAGGATTTGAAGGCTTCGATCCCTTGCGGGTGATAGGTGGGATGGCGAACCAGGGTGACTCGCCGCGGCCAGCGTCCCAGGTGATGCAGAGCGTGGCTGACCAGTGCCACCTCCACCTGTCCCCTGAGCAAAGGATGAACCGTAAGGGAGAGCCGGTTTTCTCGCCACCAGGTGCCCGGTTCGGCGCTGATGGTTGCCTCAAATTGGTCGCGGCCCTCGAGGACCAGGCGTAAGGTGGGACCTCCCCCCACCAGCCATCGCGTCCAGTCGGCCAGGCGATGCTCAAGACCCAATCTGTAGCGCCCCAGGCGCACCGGTTGCTCGGCCTGCACTTTGTCCGGAGTGGCTGCCCGGGCCAGTTCGTAGTCCATGCGTGTGTCGGCCGAGGTGAAGCGGCGCGGGCGGAGGCGGGCTGGCTCCAGCAAGAGCGGCTTGACTGCCGGCACGCGCTCGAGGCGTAAGTAGGTCGTGCCGAAAACATCATAGAACCCCATGGTCCGGTAGATGTGCAGCGCGGAGGGGTTGTCGTCACGCACCTGGAGGATGATAACCTTGCCCCCCCATTCGCGGACCAGTTCCAGTGCCCCATCCATCAGCGCGCGGGCGATCCCCCGGCCGCGGTAGGGCCCGGCCACGGCCACGTTGCTGATGACCCAACGGTAGGAGCCGGGTGCCACGCGACTGATGGTGACATTGCCTACAATCTGCCCCCCTTCCACCCAGACGAAGCCAGAGAGCAAATCGCTGAACTCGGCGCTGGCGTGATCGAGCCACCACAAAAGCGGCCCCAAGCGGCTCATATTGCGCATCTCGCGCAGGGCGGCTTGCCCGGAACGGTCCAGGTCGTCGGCAAAGGCGGCCTGGATGAGACGGGCCACGCCGGCCAGATCGCGGGCCGGCTCCATAGGCCGCAGGCCGGAGGTTTTGGTTTTTGGGCGAGAAACTACAGCAACCATAACGGCACTATTATAGCACCAATTGTCCATAATTGTCACGTTGGGAACTACGTGCGGGCATGTCATTCCAAGCGCAGCAGGGAGTCCTTATACGCGCGCGCAGCCCTGTCATTCCGAGTGCAGGGAGGAACCCTATCGGTGCGTGCACGCCCTGTCATTCCGAGTGCAGGGAGGAACCCTATCGGTGCGTGCACGCCCTGTCATTCCGAGTGCAGGGAGGAACCCTATCGGTGCGTGCACGGCCTGTCATTCCGAGTGCAGGGAGGAACCCTATCGGTGCGTGCACGCCCTGTCATTCCGAGCGCAGCGAGGAATCCCTATGGCCTTCCATAAAAAGGCCAGATCGCCAGGAGATAATTCCCTCGTCCTTTTGACCACTACGCGTGACTCTCTTGGCTACCCTGTCGCTTAGTAGAGAATGGTCTCACAC
Source organism: Anaerolineales bacterium (assembly GCA_024643945.1). The sequence goes on along the minus strand of JAHELX010000226.1, from coordinate 585 downwards.
GAGTCTGGTGTAGAGTAACGAAGGCCCTCAATTCACCAAACCCATGTGCAAAAAACCTGAATTCTTTCGTTTATTTAATATAGGCAGACTGTGCGCGCTTCCTTTCCATAGCTGCTGCGAGAGGAACAGGTGTTGTTTGGCGCCTGGCAAGCGGCCGATACTTCACGCCCTTCTCCGAGGATGCCCGGCCCGCCATTCGGGGCAAATCCCCGTTGAAATTGGCTGGCTACGACATCAGCCGATTGCCCATGACTGCTCTCTGCAACGGCCTCAGCCTGGACTGGCCTCTGGAGGTGGCTCACAATGATGTCCCAAATCGGTGACGGTTGCATCAGCAATTCCAAATTTGGCCGTTTAGCCTCAGGTGCAACGCACTTTTCGCCAGTGAAAGGGCTCAAATCGCGAAAAAATGCTGGTTTTGGCATAAAGCAAGCCCGCCCTGCCTGCGGTAGCGGGCCAGGGTGCGTTGCACCTTATCACGCAATCAAATTTGGAATTGCTGCGGTTGCGGGCTTGCGCAGCAAATAAATAGCGCGTGAGCAACCCCACCGACTGAGGGTCATCAACCCCACTAAATCATCAGGG
>JAHELX010000005.1:11390-35551 GCA_024643945.1 Anaerolineales bacterium | reverse complement strand
TTTTTGCTCTCCAGATCGCGCAGCCAGTAGCGGTCGTCGCGCCAGGCAATCTGGGCATGGTGGCGGCTGGCGAAGTTGTCCTCGATCACCACCTGGCAGGTGGCCGCACGCCCCAATGTCGTCACCGGGCCGGTAAGAGGAATCACCTGGCCATTCCTGGAGCCGCCGACGATAACCAGGCGAGCCGGTTCGCGCATTGATGGTTGTCCCTTCATACCAAATATGATACAATCTCCAGTATCAGCAGACCACCCGGACGGGGACTTTCGTCCCCTTTGAGCGTTACATTGCGCCGCACTGAGTATACCAGCACTCGCGGTCAGAAACAAACGTGAAACCAGAGAATCTCGTCGGAACGCGCATCGGTCGCTATCAGCTTGAAGCGCTCATCGGCACAGGAGGCGTGGCCGCCGTCTACAAGGCGCTGGACACCCGCACCCGGGGACGCCGCCTGGCAATCAAGGTCCTCTTTCCACCGCCGGGAGCCGGTCCGACGCTCGGAGAACGCTTTCGCCGCGAGGCACGCATGGCCGCACGTCTGGATCACCCCGGCATTCTACGGGTCTCCGACGTAGGGGAGGCCGATGGCCATCTCTTCATCGCCATGGAGCTGGTAGAAGGGGCCTCGCTCCAGGCGCTGCTGGAGGCACGTGGCCGGTTCGACGAAGCGACGGCAGCCGAAGTTGGAGCGCAGGTGGCCGATGCGCTTCATTACGCCCACACGCAGGGAGTGGTTCACCGGGACGTGAAGCCGTCCAATATCCTGATCGATCCCCAGGGACGTGCCCTGCTGGCCGACTTCGGCGTGGCCCGTGCCCTGGACGATCCATCGTTGACCGCTACCGGCCTCACCGTAGGGACGCCGGCCTATATGTCGCCCGAACAGGCCAGCGGCCGCGCCGATATTGACGGCCGTGCCGACCTGTACTCGCTGGGCGTGGTGTTGTATCAAATGGTCACCGGGCGCCCCCCCTTCCAGGGGAGCACGCCCCAGGTGATGCATGCCCACGTTTACCAGCCACCGCCGCTACCGTCGTCGGTCGCCGCCGTGTCGCCGGCGATGGAGGCTATCATTCTGCGAGCGCTGGCCAAGAACCCGGACGACCGCTACCCCAGCGGAGCGGCGTTGGCCGCCGCCCTGTGGCCGCTGGTCGAGACAACGCGTACCCATCAAGAGGCAGCCCTTCGGATCGGTCCACCAGCCCATCCTCGCCGCCCTCGCCTTTTCGATGCCCGGCGCGCACTGGGTACCTGGGCCACAGCAGCCCTGGTCACCTTGCTGGCTGTCGCTATAGTCGGCGGCGGGGTGTGGCTGGAGGTGGGCGGGCCTTCCCCGGCAATACCGCCCACCTCCACCGGTGCTGCTCCGGTTGCTGCTGCGCTTTCAGCGACAACTGTACCACCGCCCTCACCGTCGCCCCTCTTTCCCTCCTTGACACTCACGGACACTCCATTCGAGTTGCAGGTTTCCCCCTCGGCGGGCTCTTCACCTGGGGGCTCGACCGTCTCCCCCACGTCGACTCTTCCACCGACTCCTTCCGCCAGCCCTACCTCATCTCCTTCCGCAGTCCCTCCCCTACCCACATCCACACCAGCCCCTACGCCGACTGCCTGCCCGCAATTAGCAGGAGCTGTCTTCGCCGATTGGCTGGCATCCGACGCAGGCCTGGCAGCCCAGGTCGGATGTCCTCGCAGTCCGGTGGTACAGGCTGCTGGGGCGTGGGAGTCCTTTGAAGGGGGTCAGATGCTATGGCGGGGCGACCTGCACCAGATTTACGTGCTGCATCAGGCTGGAGTTTGGAGGGTGTACGACGATAACTGGCGAGAGGGAGACCTGGTGTGGGATGCAGACATCATACCGCCAGTCGGGTTTTACCAGCCGGTTAGAGGTTTTGGGCTGGTGTGGCGTGAAGAAACAGGTGTGCGCGACATGCTGGGCTGGGCCACGGCGGAAGAATCCAGTTTCAGTGCCACCTTCCAACCTTTTGAGCGTGCACTCCTCATTGCCGACGACATAACGCCCCGCTTGTGGGCACTTCTCAGCGACGGCACCTGGCTTGCGGGGCCGTAAAAACCCAATACGCAGTACGCAATACGCAGTACGTTGTTGCGTACTGCGTATTGCGTACTGCTAACCCGACTTAATCCCCAAACGTATCCTCGAAACCGACCCAGGATCGGATCTGCACCCCATTCTCCCCCGCCTCATCCCACTGCCAGTAGTCGTACAGGACAAAGATGCGGTCCAGCGCTCCGGCCCAGAACATCCGGCCGTTCCAAAATTGCTGGTAGGCGCCAGGACTATCTATCTGAGGGCCGGTGGCATAGCCCAGCCGCTGCCGAACGCGAACGCCAGTTCCTTCCCAGTAGACTTTGCTGAATCGATCGCCAGGGGAATGGAAGCCGGCGGGGATGTCGCCCACTGCTGCCGGGTCGGCCGGGCCCATGTCGGGGAAACGTTGGTATTCGCCTGTGTCGAAGAGGACATAGACCGGGTCGCCTCCGCCGCTTGTGTCGGCAGCCAGCCACAGCATCAGACCGTGCTCAAAAGTCTGGGTAGCCGCGTCGGTTCCCTGTTCGCGGTAAGGCCAGGAGAGGCAGCCCAGCGTGGCGGCGACGGCCGGATGCTCGCCCCATATGGTCCCGAAACCCCGGATAGGCACGCTGTCACAATAGGGCACCTCGCTGGGCTGCGGAGTTGGGGTGGGTGAGGCAGGCGGTGGGGCGAGAGCCACAGCCACCTCGAGGCCGGTTACGTCCCCGTTCAATGCGACCAAGCTGCTCGAAAGCCAGGCTGGTCCGTCACCCCAGGCGATCTGTAGCCAGTCGCCGGACATGTTACGACCGAGCACCATCAGGACATCTCCCCGGCTAACCTGCCCGATGACTGGATACGCCAGGCCAGGACCGCTGCGCACATTGCCGGCTGCTACGGTTACCTCCGCCTTGAGAGAGTCTTCCTCTGGAGATGCATCGGGAGACTCCTTGGTAGACGATGGCGTGGGTGAGAGAATGACTCGAGTAAGGCTTGGGGCAGATTGACGGCCAGGTGGTTCGGTAGGCTGGGGCGTCGGCGTAACGACCAGCGTGATGATGATGGGCGTGGGAGAAGGAACCATAGGCTGTATCTCCCGAGTAGTTTGAGTCGCCGGCGAGGACAAGGTGGCGGCTTGCGACTCACTGCAGCCAGCAGCTACCACCAGGACGGTCAGTCCAATCAAGGTCAGCGTCAAAAGAGTCTGTTTCCTGTTCATTGTTACACCTCCATAGGCTTCTGATTTGGAGGCCGCTGTATGCGCTGCGGCCTCTTTTGCTTTAAGTGTAGCAAAAGAGGCTTCAACATGTTGGACCCAATTCTGACCAAAGTTTGACCGTTGAGGAACGCTGAGTGTTTTCCAGGAGGGTGTCTTTCCCCCCTACCCCAGGCTTGACATGGGTGACAAATGAATGTCCTGGGGTCTTAATCCATACATTCGCCTGGGCCGGGCTGTGCAGGCCTTCGCATAGTCAATGAAGTCATTTTAGGTTTATTTTGGGGTTGCTTGAGTGTAGTATTATGACTACGCGAAATGAATTAAATATGATAAGCTCCCTCCTTGACCCCACCCTCTGCCTTCATGCTGCTCGCCAGACCCAATCGTTGGAATACCCATGGCCCAGCCAGCGCCGCCCATAGGCCCACGAGGCTGTAACGGAACACGCGGAAGAAGACATAGAAGGCCTCCCCCTGGTCCGGGAAGACCAGCTTCAGCCCCTCACGCAAGCCGACAATGACCACAACCCCGACGATGAAACGCGCTGCCCGCTGCCAGATTGGCCCGCCAGGGCTGAAATGCACGGCCCGGCCCTCAACCACGATGCCCACCCCCAGTCCGACGAGCGTCCCCATTGCGGCCGTCGCATCCCCAGACGAGTAGACCAGGAGTAACGCGACCGGAACGACGAGCGCCAGACTGATTTGCAGCCCAAGGGTTTGCCGCGAGAGCCAGTGGTCCAGGCGGGGCTCAATCACCACAAAAAGCCCCAACCAAACGCCGCCAATCAGCAACCCACCCAGCACATCCGTGGGAAAGTGTACTCCCAGATACATACGCGAGAAGGCGATCAGTATCACCAATGTCGCTGCCAGCACCCACATCCATCGACGATGTATCCAGACGGCGAGGTAGCCCCAGGCCGTGATCGCCGACTGGCTGTGCCCGCTAGGAAATCCGTACCCCAGTTCATCGGCAGGAACCCAGTCCAATTTCAGCACCCGTGGGTCGTACTCAAACGGGCGGGGATGGCGGAAGAAATCCTTAAGCGCAGCATTGCTATAGGCCGAGAAAAGGAATAGATAGGCCAGGCGCTGTGCAAGACGTTTGTCGATACACCAATAAAGCAGAGGTAACAGGAGTAGGTAGAACTCTTCGCTGCCTAGTGAAGTAACAATATTGAAAAAACCATCCACCATCGGGGTATGAATCGCCTGTATGGCAATAATAACCTCGACACCCCAGCGCCAGATTCCCTCCATATCCCTGTCCCTTTCGTTCCAGATATGATACAATGAGATTGGGTGTATTTGATTTCGGTTGTAGGGGCACCCCTTTCGGGTGTCCAAGGCGGGTGCTCAACCTCCAATCCTCAGTATACCGGCATACACCACTGAAATCAAATGTGAATTCAATGGTACAGTAAGCAGTGCACAGCGGAGTAGGATAAGAAAGATGAGGGATCGCTACATCGTCTATCCCCGCACGCTGATTTTTTTGCTAAACGGGGATGACATGCTGCTTATCAGACGCTCGCCCAACGCACGCCTTTTCCCTGGCATGTACAACGGCGTTGGAGGCCACGTAGAGCGAGGCGAGGATGTACTGTCATCCGCACAACGAGAGATACGTGAGGAGACGGGACTGGATGTGCCCGACCTGTCCTTACGCTGCCTGTTGAACGTGGATGAAGGCGCCGACCGGCCTGGCGCGCTCGTTTTCGTCTTCGTAGGACACACAGAGCGCCGCGACGTAGCTGCTTCTGGTGAAGGAACGCTTCACTGGGTGCCCCTGGCGCACATCGGCGAGCTGAATCTGTTGCCCGATCTGCCTCCCTTGTTGACCCACGTTCTGGTTCTTCCCGCGGATGCAGCTCCTGTCTTCGCCCGTTCCACTATCACTCCTGACGGTGTTGCCTGGGAGATAGAATTCAGGCCTTCAGCCGACGACACTGCCACACTGCTGAAGACAAGTTATACCTCGGTTGACCCGCCATCGGGATAGTGCTATACTCAGCAATGCATGGACTAGAACTTCGTAGTTCTAAGGATGAGCAATGACCAAAGTGGCAGTAGTGGAAGATGACGGCGAAATCAGAAAGTTACTCGAATTTGCCATGAAACATGCCGGTTTTGAGGTGGTGTCGGCCAGCGATGGTAAGCGCGGGTTAGACGTTATCCTGCGTGAGCGGCCGAAAGTCACTATCCTCGACGTAAAGATGCCCGGCATGTCCGGCTTTGAAGTTTGTCACGCTGTCAAACAGTTGATGGGTCCCCGCGCGCCTTACGTCATCATGCTGACTGCCAGAAGCCAGACAACCGACATCGCCGCTGGCCGCGCGCATGGGGCTGATTTGTATCTCGTCAAGCCAGTGGATATGAGCACGCTATTAGGTCATGTGAGAAATGCCGTGGGCGAGAGCGAAGCATCCACCCAAGCCTCATAAAGGTCAGGTGAACCTGCCCTGAGCAGCCGCAAAATCCTGGACAGAAAATGGCACCCAAGGCGCGATCTAGAGGAACCCTCAACCCCAACATACCCTCCAAAGAATTGACCCGAGCCCTCAACGTGGCCAGTATGGGCATGAAAGACCTCAAAAAACAAGTCCTCACGCCCGAGGCGCTATTGCTGACCTTTGTAGGGCTGGAGGACGTTGCCGCTCACAAGCTACTGAAGGAACTTCTCAATGCGCGGGGCCACCGGTGGGATCGCTTCGCCGACGAGGTCAATGACCTGGCCCGCGAACGGATGGCCCCCGATGAGAACTTCGACTGGCTGCTGGACGATGGTCGCCGTGTCCCCCTCTCCAGCGAACTGCTGATCGTCCTTGATGAGGCTCTTACCCTGGCCCAGGCTCGCGATGAGGTCTATGCCGGTACCGAGCACGCTCTGGCTGGGATGACCCAACCCAAAGTGTCTACTGCCCGGCTGTTGCAACACTACGGCATCACCGAACGTGCTATGCAAGAAATCTTGGCCGAGCAATCGTTTGCTCGCAGTGCCACTGTCACCGACCACGTGGCGCTAGCCAGGCAGGGAGAAATCACCCCCGTCTACTTCCGCGAGGAGCTCTTGCGTGATTTGATCGGGCTACTGACCCTGGCCACCGACCGGCACGTCATCCTGGTGGGGCCACCTGGTGTAGGCAAGCGAACGCTGGTTTACAGCCTGGCCCTGCTCATCGCGGAGGGCAAAGGACCACCCGATCTGAAGTGTGTCGTCGAAATCAACGAAGAAGCGTTGCTCGACAACGCGAAAATAGCGGTACAGGCTGGTTTGCGTAGGGCGAAAGGTGGGATACTCTTTGTGCCCCACATGGCTCGTTTCTTTGGTGGTTTCCGCGCTGACTTCCCAGAGGCGGCCGGTAAGGAGTTACAGAAAGCCTTCTTTTCTCCTAAAGAGTCCAATGGGAATGGCGAGGTAGTCATCATTGGCACAGACACTGAAGCGGAGTACGCGGAGCGCTTGGAGCAAAGCATAGCCATCAGAGGTCACGCCCACGCCCTGCGTGTCGAGGCAACATCCATCGAGGAAACGGCCGCAATCCTTGATGTACTCAAACCCAGGTTCGAAGCGGACTATGGCCTGACGATCGCCGACGAGAGTCTGCGCGAAGCCGCCCGACTGGCTGGCCGCTATTTAACCACTGCGCCGCTGCCTGCCGGCGCTGTTCACCTGTTGCACCGCGCCTGCGCCACCGTCAAAATGAGTGCCCAATCCGGTTTGACCGTCAAACCTGACGTCCCAGCCGACCAGACTCTTGATGCGGAAGATGTGATGGTCACCGCCGGCCAGATGACCGGCATCCCGGTCAGCCGGCTGGGTGCTGACGAGCGGTCACGCTATGCTCATATGGTCGAGCACCTGCGGCGACGCATTATTGGTCAAGACGAGGCAGTACTGGCCGTGAGCCGGGCAGTCAAGACAGCCCGAGTCGGCTTGAAGGACCCTAAACGCCCCATCGGTTCCTTCTTCTTTCTGGGACCAACCGGGGTCGGCAAGACAGAGTTAGCGAAAGCGCTGGCTGAGTTTATGTTCGGCACCGAAGACGCGATGATTGTGCTGGATATGACCGAATACCAGGAGGAAAACGCCGTCAACCGGCTGATCGGCGCCCCACCTGGCTACGTGGGCTACGAAGCGGGCGGGCAACTTACAGATAAAGTAGCGGCGACACCTTACTCGGTCGTGCTCTTTGATGAGGTAGAAAAGGCGCACTCACGGGTCCTCGACGTGCTATTGCAGGTTATGGAGGAAGGCCGCCTGACAGATGGCAAAGGGCGCACAGTCAATTTCAGCGAGACGGTCATCATCCTCACCAGCAACATCGGCTCGCAATACCTGGTTGACCCTGGTCTATCGTCGGCCTTCGCCCAGGACGCTACCGAAGAGGAACTCAAACGCCATTTCCGGCCAGAGTTTCTGAACCGCCTGGATGACATCATCTTCTTCAATGCACTCAGCCACGACGACCTGCGCCAAATTTTGGATCTGATGCTGAAGAAAGAAGCGGAGCTAGTCGCCGGGCGCAACCTCAAACTCGAAGTGACTGATGAGGCGCGAGCCTGGCTCGTACAGCAAAACGAGCATCCCGAATGGGGCGCGCGCCCATTGCGCCGCATTATCCAGAAGCACATCCGCGAGCCCATGGCCGACTGGCTGCTGATAGAAGACCCACTCCCCGGGTCAACCATACGAGTCGAAGTAAAGGGGCAGAGCTTAGAATTTCAGAAGGGAGACAGTTGGGAGAACCAGGTATGAACCTCTTCGACCAGGTAACTCGCACCAAGATCCTCCTGCCACGTCGCCGTCCCGACTTGCTCTCACGGCAGAGGCTCCTCGATTTGCTCTACGACCTCTTAGATTACAAACTGATTATCATCGCCGCCCCCGCCGGCTATGGCAAAACCTCGTTGCTGGTGGATTTGGCCCACCAAACTGAATTGCCCGTCTGCTGGTACACCCTGGATTCTCTCGACCGGGATCCACCGCGCTTCATCTCTCACTTTATTGCCTCCATTGCCCATCGTTTCCCAGCTTTTGGGCAGCGTTCGGCAGCAGCCCTCCAGGCCGCGAGCCAGGCGAGCCTCAACCTGGATCAAATGGCGACGACCATTGTCAATGAGGCCTACGAGCATATCCGGGAACACTTCGTGCTGGTTTTGGACGACTACCATTTCGTCGACGACAGCGAGGAGATTGATTACTTCGTCAGTCAATTCATTCAGCAAGCGGGCGAAAACTGCCATCTGGTCACAGTCTCCCGCACGCTAATTACCCTCCCTGACCTGCCCCTGATGGTGGCTCGCTCCCAGGTGGGTGGTCTGAGTTTTGATGAATTGGCATTCCGGGCCGACGAAATCCAATCGCTAGTGCTGCAAAACCATCACGTGAGCATGCCCGAATCGGTGGCCGAAGAACTGGCACGTGAGACAGAGGGTTGGATCACCGGGTTGCTGCTCTCGACGCAGGCGATGTGGCAAGGGATGGCCAATCGACTGCGAGTGGCGCGCGTCTCGGGTGTGGGGCTTTACGATTACCTGGCGCAACAGGTGCTCGACCAGCAATCAGCCCCAGTCCGGGATTTTTTATTGCGCACCTCGCTGCTGGAAGAGTTTGACGCGCAATTGTGTGAGGCGGTCCTGGGACCAGCCCAGTACCCCAATGGTGAGACCTGGCAGAGTCTGATAGAGACTGTTTTACGAAACAATTTGTTCGTGCTGCCCGTCGAAGACAGAGGGACATGGCTGCGTTACCACCACCTATTCCGGGACTTTTTACAGGCGCGGATAGCCCAAGAGCGCCCAGAGGAGGAAGCCCGCATCCTCCGGCAGTTGGCGGTCGCGTATGCTGAGCGCAATGAGTGGGAGAAAGCCTATACCCTGTACCAGCGGTTGGGCGATGTGGCGTCTAGCGCCAACTTGATCGAACTGGCCGGCCTGTCGCTGGTGAAAGGGGGCCGGTTGACGATCTTAAGCGAATGGCTCGACGCCCTGCCCGCCGACATAATGGCCTCGCGTCCGGCTCTACTCTCCCTGCGCGGCATGGTAGCTGTGATGTTGGGCGAAGTGGAGCATGGACTGTCGCTGCTCAACCAAGCCGAGGCAGCCTTCCGGGCAGCAGGTAATCAGCCCCATCTGGCACGCACCTTGGTGCGGCAGGCAGTCGCCCACCGTTTCCTGGGAGAGTACCTGGCATCCCTGGCCAACGCCGACGAGGCACTGGCCTTGGCCGAGGGAGATGAGAGTCTGCGCGATGTGTGGGCCGAGGCACTGAGAGCCAGAGGGATGAGCCTCTACCACATGGGGCAAGTGCTTGAGGCCATCGAGTGGTTAGCCCAATCTTTGGCGGCTTATCATGCGCTGGGAGATGAACAACGTGTGGCGATGCTCTTGATGGAGTTGGGTATGGCCCACGAGAGAGCCGGCCGCCACGACCAGGCACTGGCCCATTACAACCGTGCCCTTGACTACTGGCGGAGGGCGGTTAATGTTGTCCAACAGGCCAATCTCCTCAACAACCTGGGAGTCCTGTATCATCTCAGGGGAGACTACGAACGGGCGTCGTCCCTGCTGGAGGAAGCGCTGGCCTGTGCCAGGCAGAGTGGATATGCTCGTATGGAAGCATTTACGTTGTCCGGCATTGGCGACCTGTACGCCGACCTGGAGGCACCGGAAGCTGCCATGGTCGCCTATCGCCAGGCCCGCGAAATGGCCCAGCGTATTGATGAACGGTTCCTGCTCTTCTATCTGAATCTGGCCGAGGCCGCCCTGGCTCGGCAGCAGGGGGAACTCGTCCGGGCACGCGAGTTACTGGAGTCGGCCAGTCGGCACGCCCAGCAGAGTGGTTCGGCCTTTGAGCAAGGCCTGCATCAATTAGAGGCGGGGCAGTTGGCCCTGGCTCAGGACAACCCGCTGGAAGCAGTCGCCCATTTGGAAGGAGCAGCCCGTCGTTTCGACGACGGCGGTCAGCGAGTTGAAAGCGCTCGGGCCCACCTTCACCTGGCCGTTGCCTACCATGCAGCGGAGGACAAGCAGGCGGTATTGGATCACCTGGAACGCACCTTCCACCTGGCGTCCGAATTGGATAGCCAGCGTCCCCTCGTAGTCGCCGGCCGGGAGGCCAAGCTGCTGCTGGGAACCGCCCAAGGCGATCCAGCGGTCGGCCAGCAGGCGTCATGGTTGCTCAGACAGATTGTCCAGTTCGAGCAAAGCATCCCTGCCTTACGCCGCCATCTGCGCCGACAGGCCGCGGCCGTCCCCTTTGCTTCGCCCAAGCTGATCATGCATGCCCTGGGAAAAGCCCAGGTGATGGTAGATGGAAAGCTAGTAACCAACGCCGACTGGCAGGGCCAGGCAGCACGTGACCTTTTCTTCTGCCTCCTGGCCCATCCCGACGGATTGCCCAAAGAGACAGTAGGGACCATCTTTTGGCCAGACATCTCACCCTCCCATCTGAAGCTGAAATTTAAGAACGCTATCTACCGCTTGCGCCAGGCACTGGGGCAAGAGGTGGTGTTGTTTGAGGAAGACTACTACCGGTTCAACCGTGCACTGGACTACGAATACGACGTGGAGGCCTTTTGGAGGAAGCTGGAGCAAGCCCAGGGCACAACCGACCCCGGTGAACAGGCAGCCGCCTACCGGTCGGCTATTCGCCTCTACAAAGGCCCTTATTTGCCGGAGGTTGAAGGGGATTGGGCGTGGCTGGAACGGGAGCAATTGGCACAGGCTTATATGGAGGCGGTTTTGACACTGGCCAGGCTTCACCTGGAAGCCAAGGAATATGGAGTTGCGCTTGAGTATTGTCGCCGCGCCCTGGCCGAAGATCCGTGCCAGGAGGAAGCGCATCGTCTGGCTATGCGTGTCCACGCTGCTACGGGTAACCGAGCCGCCGTCGCCCGTCAATTCGAACGCTGCCAGCAGGCCTTGCTGAACGAGGTCAACGTCCCCCCGTCCTCACAGACCACAGCTTTGTACGAGACGTTAATGCGCTGAAACTCACCACCCGGCAAATTCCCTTGCAAGTTGTACTCTGAAAAGAGAAAAAATCGGCTATTCGGCCGGTTTTTTCTTCGTCATGAGCCTGTTTTGGAGCCACTTTTGGAGCCTACCTTCTGTTATACTGAAGGCAGTTAAAATTACTATGCAAGGGGGTGGCACGATGAAGCGCAATATTCGCAACTTGAATCTGATTCTTGGGCAACTGGATCGGCGTCACATGCGGTTGGGGTTGGTAGTGCTAACCTTGGTCCTCTTTGTACTGGGCGCCGGCGCGCCGGCAGCGGGCGGCGGCTATTGAGCGAATGATTCTGCTCCTGGCCGTCGTCGCTGGGCTGCTGGCCGGCTTGGCACGCGCCTGGCACGGGGCGCGTCATCTACGGCCCCCTGACCTGCGCTTGACCTGGCTAGTGCCGGTTGCATTCCTTCCCCAATGGCTCGCCTTCTATCTGCCGGCAACCCGCCGTTTGATAACGGCCAACCTGGCGGCGGTAGCCCTAACTGGCTCCCAGGCGCTCCTGTTGATCTTCGCCTGGCGTAACCGTGACCAACCCGGCTTCCGGGCGATGGGGCTTGGCCTGGCCCTGAACTTGCTGGTGATCGCCCTCAACGGCGGGCTGATGCCGGTCAGTCCAGAAACAATGGCGCGGCTTCATCCAGAGACTCAACCTGAGGCTTGGCAGGCGGGTACTCGCCAGGGTTGGAACATCGTGTTGCCCATTGCCGCCACACGTCTGTGGTGGCTATCGGATCGACTTCTGACGCCATCTTGGCTTCCAATACGGAAGGCTCTCAGTGCGGGTGACGTGCTTATCGCGGGCGGCGCTTTTTGGCTACTATGGGCACTGGGAGGGCTGAAACAAAATGACAGCAGAAAAGGAGTTTGAGGTGAGAATGACGTCACTGCACTCGCCGGGTGCCTCGCGCGCTTCGAACATTTCGCTGAATGGCAAGGAATTGAGCCGCCTGATAAGTGCAGCGGTGGTGAACCGCGAGTTCTGCAACTTGCTGCTGGCTGACCCAGCCGTGGCCCTGGCAACCGGCTACAACGGCGAGGCATTTCATCTGGCAATAGAGGAACAGGAGCTAATTACTTCCATCCGCGCCACGTCTCTGGCCGATTTCGCCCAGCAACTGACTATAAGCCGAAACGGCTACCGCTATGGCCACAATGGACGGAGTGGCCATAGTAATAGTAATGGAAACGGCTACAACAGCCATAATGGCCATAGTCACAATGGTCACAGTAACGGGGTCAAGAGAAAGGGGTACGGGCTCGAGTGACTGACAACACAACGCTGGCATCTATGGCACACCGAGTTGCCGAATTGGTAACCGTAGCTCTAGCCGAGATCTCACTGGCTCGACGATCGGCAACATCGGAGCGCGAGTTTGAGGATGCCGTTGAGCGAGCAGAGGCAGCCCTGCTCCAGGTAAGAGATCCGTTGCAACGCCTGACGACAGAACTGGCCTCCATTGCAGAAAAGAAATGAAAATTGCATAAAAGCAAATGAAGCCTCCCATCGATTGTGAACCGGCGGGAGGTATAGTCACATGTCAAAAAGTATTTTGAATAAGCAGACGTTATTCTGCCTCTTCTGCTGCTGTCGCTTCCCCTTCTCTTTCTTCCTTCCTGCCGACCAATTCAGGCTCAGCCGCTGCTACGGCCTCTTCGACCACCTCTTCCTCTTCCTCCATCATCCGTGGCGCTTCAATGCGAGCAATCACCGACTCGGGCTCAGAAAGAATGGTAACCGATGGCGGCACCTGCAAATCAGCCACGGATACCAGGTCGTTGAACTCAGCCAGTGACGAAAGGTCCACCTCAAGGGAGGAGGGCAAATCGCCAGGCAAGCATTGCACCTCAACCGTGTTTAACCCGTGGACGAGAATTCCTCCGTGAGCCTCGACGGCCGGGGCTTTGCCCGTCAGCACCAGTGGCACCTCGGCCGTGATTTTTTCGGTCATCACCACCTGGTAGAAATCCACATGAAGGATATGATGACGAATAACGTCACGCTGAATCTCGCGAGCCAGCGTTAATACTGGCTTTTTCTTTCCAATCTGCAACGCAACCAACGTATTGCCCCCCGCTTTGGTAAGTACTTTCTGCAATGCCTTGCCCTCAATCTGAATCGGCGTGGGCTCAATCTGGCTCCCATAGAGGACCGCCGGCACGTAGCCTTGAGCCCGTACTTGCTTGACATGCCTGCCGACGAATTCGCGGGGCTCCGCCTTCAATTCAATCTGTTCCATATTTCCAGGTTACTCCTTCAAAATGATTGCTGTCCTGTAATATTGTAGTTTAGCTACCAGATTTCGTCAAATCAGTCAGTAAAGCGGAGTTCGCTTTACTTTCCCGCCTCCATCGCTGACAGATACATCTTCCGCATGTAATCTTTTACCATTCGGGTAGTACTGAAAGCTGGTGCGATGCTTCGAATAGACTCTTTGACGAATTTGAGCCAGCCTGCTGGCACTCCCTGGTCATCGCGGTCGTAAAAGAGAGGGACAATCGTTTCCTCTAGCCGTTGGTACAGAGATTGGCTATCTTCCCAATCCTGGGCGCCTGGGTCGGAGTAGTCTTTGGTATGGCCAACGACCCAGCCATTCTTCCCATTATAGCCCTCCACCCACCAGCCATCCATTACGCTGAGACTGGGGACACCGTTCAAGGCTGCCTTTTGACCGCTGGTGCCGCTGGCTTCGTGGGGCCGTCGAGGGGTATTGAGCCATACATCCGTGCCCTGCACCAGGTAACGAGCCATATTGATGTCGTAGTCTTCCAGGAAGACGATACGCCCCGCCAGCCTTGGCTCTTTGGCCCGGTTGTAGACTTGCCGAATGAAATCCTTCCCTGGCTCGTCGGCGGGGTGGGCCTTACCAGCAAAAACAATCTGCACCGGGCGTCCCGGTTGGTTGAGGATATGTTTAAGGCGTTCCACGTCGGTGAAGAGCAGAGTCGCCCGTTTGTAAGTGGCAAAACGGCGGGCAAAGCCGATCGTCAGGATCTCATGGCCAAGCAGGGAATTGGTGGCATGGAGTTGCCATCGCTCGACCCCCAGCCGCTCGAGGTGAACCCGAGTTCGATGGCGTACAAAATCTACCAACCGGCGGCGAAGTTGCTGGCGCACATCCCACAGGACCTGGTCTGGAATAGGTAATACCCCCTCCCAGGTAGCCGGGTCGTCAATAGCATCTATCCAGCCTTGCGGAAGATACTCGTCAAAAAGGGCTTTGAGTTCGGGGGCCAGCCAACTTTCGGTGTGAATGCCATTGGTAATAGCCTGGATAGGCACCTGGTCAACTGGCCGGTCCGGCCAGAGAAAATGCCACATCTTACGCGAGACTTCGCCATGCAGTTGGCTGACCCCATTGTAGTGGCCAGCCAGCTTCAGACCCAGGACAGTCATGCTGAAGGTCGGGCCCCAAGGTTGGTCCTGACGGGCGACATTCAAAAATTCATCTCGGCTGAGTCCCAAATCCTCCCAATAGCCAGCAAAGAAGCGGTCCATCAGATCGAAGGCAAAGACATCGTGGCCGGCAGGAACTGGCGTGTGAGTGGTAAAGGCCGAAGTAGCACGCACGAGCTCAGCAGCCTGATCGAAGCTCATCCCCGTCTGCACCAATCCTCGCACGCGCTCCAAGAGCAGAAAAGCGGCATGTCCTTCGTTAACGTGCCAGGCCGAGGGTTGAATGCCCAGCGCCCGCAACGCCCGCACACCGCCGATACCCAGCACCATCTCTTGCGACAGGCGCATTTCCCGGTCGCCACCGTAGAGCCGGGCCGACAAATGCCGGTCGGGTGGAGCGTTAGGATGAATGTCGGTGTCCATCAAGTAAAGGGGAACTCGCCCCACCTGAATCTTCCACACTTTGGCATACACCATACGGCCTGGTAATTGCACCTCGACGACGACCTCACGCCCATCCCGGTCGAAGGCAGGCAGGGCGGGCACCTCGGCAAAGCTGAGCTTTTCGTAGATGGCCTCCTGGGTTCCGTCAGCAGTGATTTGTTGTCGAAAGTAACCCTGCGGATACAGAAAGCCAATGCCAACGAAGGGCAATCCCAGGTCGCTGGCTTCCTTGCAATGATCGCCGGAAAGAACACCCAGGCCACCGGAGTAGATGGGCAGGACCTCATGTAAACCAAACTCAGCCGAGAAATAGGCAATAGGACCATTGTTGCCATCGGGATAGGTACGGCTGAACCAGGTGTTTACGCCAGCCATGTAGGTATCAAAATCGGCCATCACGCTATGATACCGACGCAGAAATTCGGGATCCCTGGCCATTTCGTCGAGGGTGGCCTGACGCACTTCACGCAAGAAGCGGACCGGGTTATGATAGACCTCTTCCCACAGGGAAGCATCTATAGCTCGAAAGAGCTCAGCACCCTGGGGGTGCCAGGTCCACCACAGGTTGTAAGCCAACTCGAAAAGGCGACCAATTGGCTGTGAAATTGGGGTGAAGCCTGACGCGATCTGGATCGTGTCCAATGAAGTTTCCTCCTGATGTTCGACGTAACTTTAGTTTATAAGAGTACCGACGTCTCTGTCGCTGCCGGAGAGAGCCGAGGCGACACGGCCTGGGATTTCACCGGAGACGATGTGAACTTGCAGGGGAGGTTGAGCCAACATCAGGTGATACATATCACGCACCTTGCTGAACATACCCCCGGTCACGTCGGTCCCATGCGAACCGCCCAGGGCTACTTCGACCTCATGCCAGTTGTCCTGCGTGATCTCCTCATAGCGCGAGGCATTAGGGTTTGTAAGCGGGTCGGCATCGTACACACCATCCACGATGCCAGCCAGAATGATCCGCGCCGGCTGCAATTCGCGGGCGATGTTGTCAAAAATCTGCTCGGTGGAGATGATGGTGAAACCTTGAACAGCATCTACCGCCACATCGCCGTAAACCAGGGGAGTCAGGCCTGCCCCGAGCACTTGCTGCATCGGATGGGTGTCGAAGTACATCAGGTCTCCTTTGCGACAACGGGCCGATGCGGAGGGCTGATAACTGACGATAGGTATCCCCGCTTCTAGCAACAAATCGGTGACTAAACGGTTAAGGCGAGCAGCGGCGGCAGCAGTTTCGGCATAACCGCGCCAACTCTCCACGTGAAGTGCCTCCTGGATACTACTAATCCCTTCGCGCGTACGATATTTTTGGGCGACAACGTGGCCAAAAGAGCCTGAGCCATGCCCCAAGATGAGCCGCAAGTCAGGCCGATCGTCGAGGGCCTGCCGAATCTCCCGACCTAAGCGACGGATTACGTCTTCACGGGCCGTGAAAGGCCGATTTTTGTCAGTAATAACAGAGCCGCCGAGTTTGAGCAAAACAAGTTCAGACACAAGTCTCTCCAGTAGACAGTAGACAGCCCGCCCCGGCTGCCCCGAGCGGGCCGGGGTAGACAGTAGTCAGGGGGCAGCCGGGGCGGGCTGACCCCTGACTACTGTCCCTAAGATGTAACGATGATGTGCCCATACGAGTTTAAGTTGCCAGGGGATGGGCAGGCGGTCGAGCCACGCGTATTTCATAACCCGATCATACAAGTCTGGCTCCTGATTCAGATAATATGCCATCGTGCTCCAGGTCCAACCATCGCCGGTAAACCGAGATTCGAGCTTTTTGTTCGTGATGCCCAACCTTCTGAGCACCTCCGCAGCAGGCATCACTGTGTCCGGCCAGGGAGGCACGTCGAGTACCCCCTGATCAACGAAGCGCACGCCGGCGTCGTTTAGCAACCGCTTTATACGCCCCATCTGGACCCACCGTTCGTCTACCGTATCGAAAAAGTCGCGGTCGATCAGATACTTACGCATCAGGTAGCCCACCTGGAGATTATTAGGCATGGCCACAAAAACCAAGTTGCGACTGACACGGACCAACTCGCGCAAGAGAGCCTCGGCATCAGGCAGGTACCACAGACCAGCCCATTCCCAGGCCAGATCGAAAGTGTTGTCCTCGAAGGGGAGACGTGCAAAGTCCTGATGGAGAACAAAGTGAGCAGGCAGATTCAGCTCATGCCAGATGCGGACGATGCCATCCAGTCGTTCCTCCACCCAATCCACCAGAGTCACATCACAGCCGCGCTGAGCCAGGCGCACGCTGTTGATACCACTGACGCCAGCCATGCCATAGAGAGGCGCTTCGAGTATGGTCTGGACGCCATACACGTCTACCAACCGATCCAGATAATCATTGAGCACAAAGCGCTCGTAGACGACGCCCAGCCCCTCATTATAATTGGTGAGATATTCCTTCCATACGGGTTCAGTCATCGTAACTTCAAATTCTACCCCACGCCGCCGATACACGCAAGCCGACACGAACTATCGGAGAGGCACACTCATCCGTGTAATCCGCGTCAGCGCGGTTGGGGTGGATTAAGAGCCGTACCTTTTGGTACCAATTGGGTAGCCCCTAAGACAGGGCGCCCACTGCGCTCGTAAAAGGCTTCGAGAATATCCTCCTCCAAACCCAGCGGCGCGTAAAGCGCCCGGAAATCAGCGCTCCGGTCGAAGATGATCTCATCAGGCGCGCGCCAGAGGTAAATGCTATCACGATCGTCAATAAACCGGCTCAGTCGTGCCTTAAAGTCGGCATCGGTTTCCCACTTGTAACCGAAGGCCTCGAGCGGTGTCACCTCTCCGCGTGTGAGAAAAGTCACTGGGGCAGCGATGCCCCAGTCCATGGCAACAACTGGTGCCCTCCGTCGGCCATCAGCAGACAGCCAGCGAGCCAGGTCTTCAACAGCGTCAGAATGCGCTCCCAGACCGCCACTTCTGCCCAGCGCCTGGTGATAACGGAAGTCAGTAAACACATCCCCAAACAACGATGCCCCAACCACCACCAGCGCCAGGACCAGCGCCATGTCAACTCTCGAACTGGCCCGACGTAACCCGCTGTACCGGACGAACAAGCCAATGGAGGCAGCAATAGCTAACGGCGGCCAGGGAGTTAAAATAGCAAAATGCGTCACCCAAAGTGCTGACACGGTAACACAACTCGACAGAATCACCCCACCGATGACGACGAAAGGAAACAAGGCACGGCGGACTTCGTCCCGGCCCGGGCCGAGCGCCAGCCGCCCATATGTCCCCCCTGGGCCGCGCCAGCCCGCCCCGGCGGTCGGGCCGGCAGGGCAGACCTTTGGAGACAGGACAATACCTAAGGCCACCAGAAACAGGCCAATGCCTAGCCAGTTGGCATAAGTCCCCCCCAGGTACCAGAAATGGCTCCCGGTCAATACCGCCGCAAACTGTTTGAGCCGCTCTAGCAAGTTGGGCAAAAAGGCCAGGTTGTCCGTCCCATAATACGATGTGGTAAGGTTCCCGCCGATGCTGCTGAGTGTACCGCCGGTCTGTAAATTATAGACGAGGAGCGGAGTGCTGCCCAGCAGAAAGGCTAACCCGGCCCAGCCAACCGACCCCCTTGTCAACCGCCCGACGACCTGCCGCCATTCGGGGAGATTAAGGAGAAGAACGGCTAATCCTAGCGCAATAATGAGCCACAAGAAGAGCAACTTGGCGTACAGACCCAACCCGAAGAGAAATGCGCCAGCAATGGCATGGCGGCGAGCACCGGTCCGCCACCAGCGCAGCCAGCTTAATGTTGCTCCCAAGCCAATCGTTGCAGTGACGGAGGTGACGAACACGCCCTGGCGACTCCAAAAGACAAAGGTCGGGTTCACCGCCAGCAGTAGCCCGGCCAAAGCGGCAACTGTGGGACCATAGAGCACGTTCGCCAGCCGGTAGGTGAGCCAGAGAGTTACCAGGCCGATAGCAATAGCCATCACCCGCAGACTAAGGGGATTGATGCCCAACAGCAAAAAGAAGGGGATGGCAGCGTAAGTATTGATCGCGCCGATGTAATCTTGCGTCATCAGCGGGAAGAGACGCCCGCCAACTAGAATGCCATTACTACGAAAGGTAGTGACCGGCTGGTGGAGCAAGAGCTGCATAGCCGGTACCGCCTCGAACGCCTCGTCGTAATGCAGGCCAGGGAGGGTAAGCTGGTACGTGGCCAACCCCAAAAAGAGGGTGAGGGCAACAGTCAAGAGGATCCGTCCGCGGCTCATATTATGAGCTAGTCTTGCGCCAATAATGCCAGGTCAGCAATGCCGGCCTGGTATATCCAACCGGAGGCATAAATATGAATGTACTTTATGTAAGCCGGTTTGGCTGTCCCCAGGCTGTCGAACAGATTGATCGACTCATAGGGATACCAAAGGAAACGGGGAATCCGTTCACTGGAATTGTCCGGGGTGTCGAAGAGAAGCCAGTTTTCGGGTGGAGGCGTGTAGTAAAAACCGTGATACCAATCGCGGTCATTGCCATTCGCATCTTTGTAGGCCAGGTGAATCATAATGGGGAATTCGGAACCAAGAGTACCACCGCCGGCCAAGCTCTGTCGCTCCAGACTCACGTCGAGCTGAATGCGCAGCGAGTCGAAGTCTTGCACGCTCCTGTTGACTTTTTGGGTAATGCCAATTTCACTGTGCAGGTTGTCCTGGCCCTGGCTGCGGAATTCCAGAACCGGATGGTTGCCGGCCTCGGCAATCTCTACAGTGGTCGTGACATCGCCGGAGGAGGGCTCAACCTTGTAAACCTCCCACACTCCTTCCAATGGTGCCGAGAAGTCACCATTGGCGATCAGATTCTGCTCTGCAGGCAATGGAGGAGAAGGTGGCTCGCCAGGATGGACCATCGAGCGCTCCCCCGTCATCAAGCTCACCATGTCCTCGCCAGCTACTAGCTGCGCCTGTCCCTGGCGAGCAGTTACCTGCGTGCCCTCGTCATTGACCTCGATAGAAAAGCTGCCTTCGCCTAGACTGATGGTCGCTTGGGGAGAGCGAACCTCAAATAACAAGCTGGATCGGCTCGTAGTTGCAGCCCGGACTCGCCCGCGTTCCAACTCCACAATGATGGTGTCGGGGCGATGACCCAGGCTGAAACGGGGTGTGCGGGTTTCCCGAATTCGCACACTTGTTTCACCATAGAGGGTGAGCGTGCTATCGTTAAAAAATGTCAGAATAGCCTGGGACGTACCATCGGTGGTGACAGACGTTGCCTCGTCGACCTCGGTGGTGCTGCCATCGGTGATGGGAATGGGAAGGTTCGCCTTGCGTGTTTGGGCCAGCACTGTCCCACGTACCGATGTCACAGCCGTCACTTCGGCAGTCATCGCATTGAAGAGATACCAACGAACACCGAGAGGAATGGCAACCGCCAACGCACAAAACGTGGCGAAGGCCACCGAGAGCACGGTCCAGGCTAATCGCTCTGGATTATTGCGCATTTGAACCAAAGGGTAAACGTCAAACGTCAAATTGTCAAGTTGTCACTTATCAGGTCAACATTTGACATCAGTGATTTGATTATACCATTAGCGTGATGAGGAGCAAAATCCAGGCCAGGACCGGACTCCCCCTCTTATAATACCCGCACTTGCGTCATATGCGTTGGGTATAATTCACTCTCCTAAATGTATCCCGTTTGTATCGCCTTTCTATATCCAGATATATGGCCGATCTGGTCAGTTGCATGCTATAATATTATGCATATGAGCCCTGAATAAGCTGGCAATCTTGACAGGTTTGATCTTAATTGGTATGATTAAGATTATGGGCTGTATTGTTTTGGCGGCAGCATCTCCGCCACTAATCTACTATAACGTACGGAGGGATTACACTATGATCTACAAAGCTCTCGAAACGCTGGATAAGACGTTTGGAATTGAGCGGGCCAAAGCGCACTGCGATATTCCCTGCGGCATTTACGACCCCATCACCGCCCAGATTGCCGCCCTGACCGTTGTCAGGATGATTGACCTCATGAATGATCTGGGAAAGACCCACAACGAACAAGACCTGGCCTTTCAGAACAGTATGTCCAGGTATATAGCAGTTAAAGAGGAGCATGCCGAGAAAGTAAAGCATGAAATCCGGGTCATTTGGGGCGACTACATTAAACCGGATCATACACAAAAGCACCCCGAGCTGCACGGGCTGGTTCACAAGATTATGCAACTGGGATCCAAGGCCAGGCAAACGGCAGACCGGGAAATGGCTGTACAGTTGGTAGATGCCGTTAATCAATTTGCAGAAATCTTCTGGGAGACCAAGAACGTTGCCATCAAGCGGGCCAAGGCTCCCTATGCACCCGCACTGGAAATGGTTTATCCTGACCTGTAATGCTCAAATTGCTTAAGGTGTCAGGTGATAGCCTGTTACCGATGTATCGCGATGGGGATTTTGTGCTGGCGTCCAAAATCCCCTATCTTTTTGGCACAATTACGCCGGGAGACGTCGTCGTCTTCCGGCACAAAGTATACGGCACCATGATCAAAAAGGTGCAGGGCGTTGTGCCGGACAAAGGTGAAATTTACGTGGTCGGGATCCATGAGAACAGCGTGGACAGTAGACAATTTGGCGCAATCAACAAAAGGGACGTAGTGGGTAAGGTGATTGGGCACATAAAAAGGCCCTAATCACGGCGCACCGCTCGCCACCGGCCATCCGCTGGCTCTACCAGCAGTACCGCCCGCCCATCGATGAGTGATGGACGCAATTTGTCGCCGGTTTCTACCAGCCCGCTTCTTACCACATCTCCCTCCAACATTTGCACGGCGGTGACGCCAGCAGCCAGGATGGCCTCCACTGGCTGCACGCCACGTACATCCCGGATGCTCCCTACCCAGGTGAAGCGGCCGTCGTTCCCCGTTGCAGCCAGCCCCACAGCAGCCAGTGCCCCAATGATGCCGCTCCCATCACCTCCCAGCGCGCGCAGAACCAGGTCCTGATGATTATTGACCACAGCACGTGCCTCGTCGGCCGTCACCAGGGCCACCTTCGCCCGCCGGCCAAATTCGGTCACAGCCGACAGCGGCGCTATCGCCAGGCAGAGACCCGGATCGCTGCCCGGGTAAGCATGAGCGCGCACAAAGTCAGCCACCTCGTCGACCAGGCGGACCAGATTGCTGTTTCCCCTAAGGCGAGGTGCGTCTATTTGCAGATGTACCACGTTAGCGCTATTTTTGGCAGTCATTGGCACCCGAGGGTCGAAGAGGAGTTGGTGGCGGGTGATACCCAGCACAGGAAAACGGCTTGTGAGCATAGATGCGATTTCCCGCGCCAGGTGGCCTGTTCCCGGCGATGTGGCTGTGTCAGTATCGTCCAGTCCAATATAGAGGGTTGACATTTATCTTCTCATCCAGTACAATAGTTTTGGGTATACGCCCAAAACTTTCCAGGAAAGGAAACAGTCAATGGCTAAAATCTTTGTACGTGAACGTCGCCACGTGGGCGAGCGAGCCGGCCGCCCACGCTTTGCCGTGATCGGCGTACAGGGCAGCGACTTGAAATTCTTCAAAACCAAAGTGCGCCGGGCCGAGTTAGACGCCATCGCCGAGGCCATCGGTGCTGAGGTAGTGATCCTCCCCCGAGGAAGTGGTGAGCGCGTTAGTGAAGGAAGTGGCCGACACCGCCGGCGAGGCCAGCAGGAAACCGAAGGCTAATAGCAATGCCCCGTCCTCGTAAACACCGGCGTCTTTTACACGAGCCCCGACCCGCCATTTTCAAGCCAGTGGGAGTGCCATTGGATTCGCTGGATCGGGTAACTCTACTTCACGAAGAGCTGGAAGCCCTGCGCCTGTCCGACCTCGAGGGACACCATCAGGTGGACGCCGCTGAACGAATGGGAATTTCCCGATCTACCTTTCAGCGCTTGGTGACAGAGGCACGGCGCAAAGTAACTCAGGCCCTGGTAACCGGAGCGGCCCTCCAGGTGGAGGGAGGCACCTTTCGCGTCGCAGCTATCCGCTGGCACTGCGCCGACTGTGGTCACGACTGGGACATGGTCCACGGCAGCGGGCAAGGTCAACCCGACACCTGTCCTATTTGCGGCAGTTACTCTATCCGGGAGCGATTCCCCGAAAAGCGACGCCATCTGGATTAAGCGGCTTCACACTACCTCACAACCTCACTCGTTAAACGTTTTCACGTATATCCGGGTGCCGACATGTTCTCCTGCCAGGGCGCGGGTGACGTTACCTCGCTCCAACCCATTCACAATAAACACCTCGCGCAGACTGCGGGCATCCCTCAAAATCTCCAGCATACTCCGTTCGATAGCCAGATCCCCCAAATCGAGCGCCAGCAATTCATTGACCTCAATTTCCGGGATGAAGCTGGCCGTCGCATCTTTCTTGGGATCGGCGGTGTAGAGGCCGCGCTCATCTTTGATGAGAACACAGCGTTGGGCGCCCATCACTTCGGCCAGCAAAAAGGCACCGGCGTCAGTGCGGTGAGGCGGGATGCGCCCCAGGGCAGGCGGTCGCTCGAAAAGACCATATGGCGGCATGGCATGCACCACCGGCAGGCTGCCCAACGCCATGTAAGCTGCCAACTTGGGCAGATCGTCATGCCCAATCTTGATGCCCCCGTGCTGGCTGAGCAGGATGGCCACCATCAGCGCGTTTTGCTCGCTGATACTGGACCCCAGGCGCGCCAGCACGCCCGTGGGCATGCCCAGGTCGGTGGCGATGGCATAGGCGTGACGAGCACGGGTGCCACCACCGGTGGCGATGATGATTTGGTGTGACTTGCGCGCCTCCACCAGTTCGTCCAATATCGGCAGCAGTGCGTCGCGTCCCCGGTCGATGATGCTCTGTCCGCCAATTTTGACCACCGTCAGCTCAGGCATCGGGCGATAGACAGGCCCCACGTCAGTGCCTGCCAGCACCGACTTATCCATCAGAGACTCGCCCATTAGGGAAGACTCGATGTGCAGGCGTCCGCTCTCGTCACGTCGAAGACTCATAAGCGCTTACCTCAAAAGGTTATCGAGTGCAATAGCCTCGCGCCGGGGGCACGTGCTCCCGATGTCGGAACATTGTAACA
>JAHELX010000005.1:0-11290 GCA_024643945.1 Anaerolineales bacterium | reverse complement strand
ACCCAGTTGCCGATGGTGGTCTGCTCGCCAGGACGGGCGTGGACGACACAGTTATCCTCTACGCTGGTGTAGCTGCCAATGACAATGGCGCCATAATCACCCCGAATGCGAGCGCCAGGCCCAATCCAGCAGCCTTCGCCGAGGGTCACGTCACCGAACACATCGGCTGAAGGGTGTACATAGGTCCCCGCCCCTATGCTGGGCGTTTTGCCTTCAAAGCTGGCGATGGTCAATGTCGGCCTCCTGAACCCTCACTTATAATCCCCGACGCACGCGCGTCGGGGATGCCTTTGGTTGCCTGCTCCGCCTGCCGCTGCTGCCGCATCTGAGCCAGCGCCTCCTCCAGCTCGTCCAGCTCGGCGATCATAGAAGGAGGGATGGAGTGAGCCGGCAGGCGAGCCTGCAGGTCGACCAGTTGCTTCTCTAATTCCTCCAGGGTGACCTGCAACTGAGCTCCGCGTGCGGCTGTCTCGTCGGATTGGGGCATCTTCATCCTCCCACTACTCCGCATCCGCTTCCAGGATGCGAATACTGCTGGTGATGGTAGCTGTTTTGCCCAGCATAATCGATGCGGAGCAATAGGTCGTCTCCGACATCTCCACTGCCCGGTGCACTTTTTCTTCCGACAAAGCGCGCCCCGTCACCACGTATTCGACCTCGATATGGGTGTAAACTTTGGGGGGCTGGTCGGCGCGGACGCCTTTTACGTTCACCTGCACGTCGGTGACGGGCTGGCGCATACGATTAAGGATGTGCACCACGTCCACGGCGGTACAACCCGCCAGCCCCACCAGCAACATCTCCATTGGGCTGGGAGCCTTGGCTTCCTTTCCACTTTCCAGTACTATAGCGTGACCGGAGCCAGTTTCGGCCACAAATTGCATCTCATTGACCCAGGTGACTCGGGCTTCGTTCATCGCGTCTATCTCCAGGATTTTTCTTCTAACGATCTATTTCTCTTTCGGCCTTCCCTTCCTCTCAGAGGCCAGGGCCAGGTGAAACATACACGTTACGTCGTCGTCGGTAAGAATGGCATGTTCGCGCAGAGCCGGGCATTGTCCCCCCTCTTGCAGAGCCTCTTCCATCAGTTGGAAGACCGGGCACCTGGCGCACACCATACCCTGCTCAGCGATCTCATGTGCCACACTAGCAAAGCGGCAATTTTGAAAATGGCAGACGACACCGTCGCGCGTCTGCTCAAAGCCATAGCCGGTGACCAGCTTGTGCTCCCGCAGATAATCGCCCAGAGCGACTAACGTGCTAGTCACCAGGCCGGCGCGTCCAATGGCAGTCAAATCCCTCTCCATATAATACCCCCACATAGAATTCTCGGGGAGATTGCGCGGCATGTTAGCCTCACAACCCCGAACCTTTCTCCCCAGCGAGGAAGTACACCCGGATGCGTTGGGTATAGGGACAATAAAGACCCCTCATAAGAGAGGATCAACGATTTGCTTCAGTCGTTCAGGGGAGAGCTGTCCACTCCACACATCGCGCACCATCCCGTTACGGTCAATAAAGAAAGAGGTAGGCAAACCACGCACCCCATACTGACTCATCACTTTACCGTCGGGGTCGAGCAATACCGGGAAGGTGAATCCTTGAGCCTGGATGAAATTAGCCACAGTGCTAGCACTTTCCTCGTCGTTGGCCGCCAGCACCACGAAGCCATCCTCTTTGTGCTCACGATAGTATGCTTCCAGGTCAGGCATCTCAGCACGGCAAGGGGGGCACCAGCTAGCCCAGGTGTTCAACAGAATCACCTGCCCTCGATAGTCACTGAGTTTGACCGAGTGCCCGTCGAGGGTTTGCAAGGTAAAGTCAGAAGCTTGCACCGCTTTTGAAGCGGGCGTGGTGAACTGACCAGCGGGAGTATGGTCTGACGAAGAAGTTTGATTCGTGAGCCACAGCCCTGACAGGCCGGCCCCGATCAGCAGAACGGCCAGGGTCACGCTGACGTAAAACCAGGTGCTTGACCTGGCCGGTTTGCTACGCTTTCTATTGGGATGCTTTGTAGCGGTCACTGTCGGTTCTTACCTATGAGACCCCATCGGAGAGGATACACTCCTTTTCATTAGATGCGCATTGACAGGAAACGTTGCATCAAGTGCACCAATTGACATCCTTACAACCTTTTCGCACCCATGGTTTGTCTTACAATTTTGGAAGAGGCAGTGCTATCCCTTCGATCGAATAATCTGCACCTGACTGCCCTCCCGGACGGTGCGAAATAGAGTAGCATCACCTAACACGCGTCCCAAGACATTGACCGGGCTGTACGCACGCGGAAGCTCCCCAGTACTGGCCGGTGTAGGGCCGAAAAAGATGCAAAAGGCATGCCCCACCGGCCAATAGCCCAATTCACCCACTTCAACATCGGCGCGAGCATCTGGCTCCTGCCCAGCCACGACGGGAATCTCAAAGTAGATTTCGTCACCCCAGGTGCAGGCCCTGCCTTCAATGGGCAATGCATCCCAGATTTGTCGAGCCGTGGGGCTGTCGTTCAATTCAGCCGGCAGCGACACGTTTCCGGCCAGGATGGTGATCTTATTCATATGGCTACTCCTTTCTTCAGGCGAGAACTAGTACCCCATCACAGGGATTATGATATGATACAGATTACGCCCATGAGGCCGAATCTAACTTATCAAAATCACTTTGATGGGGCACTAGAATCCAAACTGCTTCGCCACAAAATCCCGCTCCACAAAGTCCTTTGCTTCATCTGCCAGCCAGCGACGGGTCCATTGGTCCCACACGTTCCACCTGGCAACGTGCCAAAAAACCTGGCCGTCCACCTCACCCCGCAGAAACGCCTCAAAAGCGGGTGGCTCGACGCTGACGAAGGTCACATAGCGCACGCCGTCGTAAAGTCCCACGCTCAGAACCTGGTCGGGGTAGTTGTCATACAGCGTCTTCAAGCCCCTAAAATACTGGTCAGCGATTTCCTGCGACTGGAGATTGTGGGTAACAGTAGCCATAATCACACTGATGGTATTCCCTTTCACGGCCAGCGGGAGATAGCCCACCGAGCGCACGTCGTAGCCAAACTGGCGCAGTGCTTTGCTCACCGTCTCTGGGTCTCCCCCCTCCTCGACGGTCACCGTTACCAAACGCTCCACGCTGCCTCGCTCGCTAACTGCCACCAGACGATAGGTGGTCGTCTGCTGGGGCGCTACGACGACACTGCCCGGTGCAGGAACCCCTTCGCCGTCCAGATAGGCAGCCGTTGCCCCGCTTAGATCCCAGCTCAGCGTGGACTGCTCTCCTTTGGTCACCTCGCACGGCAGGCAAGTGAAATAATGAATGGTCGGCAATCCGCGCACCTCCACGGTGAGCGTCTTCTCACTCCGACCATTGTCGTTGACAGCGGCCAGCCGGTAAGTCGTCGTCTGATCCGGGTAGACGACGGTACTGCCCGGTGCTGTGATCCCCTTCCCATCCAGGTAGGCGGCCGTCGCCCCGCTCAGGTCCCAGCTCAAGGTTGCCGAGCCGCCGGGCTCGACGACGCAAGGCTCACAGCTAAAATAAGCGATGACCGGCATAGGCAGCCCAGGGGTTAAGCCGGGTAAAGCCTCGGATGAGTCCGTCGCGACAGGCGCTTCGCCTGGAGGAGCCATCGGCGTAGACGTTGGCACCAATACTGCCAGGAGCGAAGCCTGGGGGATCTGCGTAACCGAGCCCTCCTCTGCCGCCCCCATCTCGGCGCCATGCGTCGCTGCAACATGGTATGCCTCGGCTGTGAGTGTCGCCTCTACCTGAGCATCCACCGTCGCTTGGATGTCCACTTTGGCCGGACCCAGCCCGGCCCCCAGCTTGCAAGCCAATACCAACGCGAGGACAACGCCGGCGATAGCCAGGCGCATGTGTCGGGCCATGATGCCTCCATATCGGGAACCAATGAGATGAACAACAATTCGAGTATACTCAAAACTCGGAGAGAGACAAACCAGGCTCATTACTTGACACAATAGAACGCCCGTGCTATGATATTGCCCACACCCTGGAGCGAGGCTAAGCGATGACCTGGATAAACACCAACGCCTGGCGCGAAGTCCTGGCTCGCGTCTTCGAGGGCTTCGTCGTGCGGCACGATGTGAGCCCCGACTGGCTGATTAACCCCGAGACCAACCGCCGGCTGAAGCTTGACCTGCTCTACCCGGAGGTTGGCGTCGCCATCCGGTTTCACGGGTTACAGGCACACGGGCGACGCCAGCGCCCTAGCCTGGAAGAAGAGCAGCAACAAAAAGTCCGCGACGCTGCCCGCGCCGCTTTATGCGAGGCCCATGGTATCAGCCTGGTAGGCGTTGATGTGGTAGCTGGGGAACCCAAGGCGATCTTGCGCGAGTTGAGTATGGCTCTCAGCAATGCCAGTCGCCGCCTCGCCAAAAGCAACCTGCGTCAAGCCGACAAGGGTATCCTGATCGAGCGCGTCAGCCGGGCTCGCAGTCGACTGGATGCCATCAACCGGCGTCTACGCCGCCCGGAAGACTTGAAGCTCTACGCTGACCTCTGGCAAGATCGGCAATACGCACAAATCCCCGAGCCAGAGTCGCCTGCTTCCAACGGCAAGCCCCTGGCTTACGCACCCGGTATGGCGGTTCGCCACGCCGCTTTCGGCGATGGGATCGTGCAGGCCGTTCAACCAGACGGAGACGACAGTCTTGTCACCGTCCGCTTTGCCGATGGCACTCAGAAAACTTTCGTCGCCAGCCTGGTGAGCGACAAGTTGATGCCTTACCAGTAATCAGCCCGCCCCGGCTGCCCCGAGCGGGCCGGGGTAGTCAGTAAGACTTCTGATTACGTCGCCTTTTTTGACAAGGTCTCATGTCCTAATGTATAATATTATGCAAGTCGCCCCGGTGGCGGAATTGGCATACGCGGCAGGTTGAGGGCCTGTGCCCTGACGGGCGTGGTGGTTCGAGTCCACTCCGGGGCATCGCCCGCCGGAAAGTCCGGCGGGCGTTTTGCATGGGTCGGTTGAGTTTTTGTCAACTTTTTGTCACGAAGTGCTTGACAGAGAAATTCATCCTCGTAAACCTCTCAAGTTCCTCAGTCCGCCCGGCAGTACGCTGAAGACTGGGCACATAACTTCACCCTTCACATCTATTTACAAACTCGATCTTTCATATCTTAGAGCGCGGCACAAATCCGCGCCAGACGGGGACGGTAATCCGGGTCGTCCAGCGGGTCGTAGCCAGGGACCAGGTGCCGGTTGAGGTAGAACTGGAGCACATCAAGCTTATCCGTCTTGATGCCCCGGGATAGCTCCCACTCTGCCTCGGCCAGCAGGCAGGCCGCCCCCATCAGCGTCGCCATCTCGTCCACCCCACGCCGGATGTGGGTCTGGGCCAAGTCTGGACTTCCACCCAGAACCCGCTCCAGCCGTCCCCGGACACGCTCCATCGCCTCGATACACGCCCCCTGGGAGCTCATTAGCTCCGCCCGCGTCACCGAGTCCAACTGGGCGGCGATGTAGTCGAAGTAATCTGCGTGGAAGCGATACTTGAGCACATCCCGCATCACCTGCAAACAGAGGACGTTGTGACTCCCTTCCCAGCTTTCAAAGACGACCGAGTCACGGTACAGGCGCGGCACCACGCTGAAACTCTCCACCGCCCCGTTGCCACCGAACACTTCCTGCGCCCGCCGGATGGCGAACGAGGCGGCGATAGAGGTCCAATATTTGTTGATGTTCACCAGCAGCCGGTAAACGCTTCGCTCTTGTTTCGTCGCCTGGCCGGTATCGAGGCGGTCAACCAGGTGCGACAGCCGGAAGGTGGAAGCCATCCCGGCGTAAACCTCGGCCTTGATCTCGGCCAGTGCCTCCTGCACCAATGGGTACCCGAAGATGGATACGCCAAAGGCCGGCCGGTGCCGAGCAAAGGTCCAGGCCTCGATCAGCGAGCGCTGGGTCAGCGCCACCGAGCCTACGGAGTTGAGCCAGCGCGAGACGTTCAGCACCATCTCAATGATGATCTTGAAGCCCTCGTCAACCGCGCCGATTTGATAGCCAACGGCGTCCACGAAGTCCATCTCGGCGGTAGCCATCGTGCGCGTGCCGAATTTGTCCTTCAGCCGCCGGATGTGGACCCCATTCACCGAGCCGTCCTCCAGGCGACGCGGCACCAGGAAGACGCCCAGCCCCTTGGTGCCGCTCACAGCCCCGAGCGGCCGGGCGCTGACCAGGAATTGATCGGCATTGGCGACGGAGCAAAACCACTTCTCGCCGTTGATGCGCCATGCCCCAGGCTGATCCTCAATCGGGGCGGCGACGCAGGCGTTGGCTCCCACATCGGAGCCGCCCTGCACTTCAGTGATAAACTGGGCGGCGATCTGATGCGTGTCGTAGTTGGGATCGAGCAGCGGCGGCAGGTACTTTTCTTTCAGTGCATCGTTGCCCTTGTACTGCAAGGCGCGGATCATGCCCGAGGTGCAGGCGATGGGGCAGGCGTGGCCCATCTCACCGCAGTGGGCTAACAAGAAAAAGTAGGCCGCCTGCTCCATAGCGTGGCCGGGCTCGGCCTGCAAGGCCAGTATACCCGACTCATAAGCCGGTCGCCCGGCAGTGTGATAGCTGGGGTGAAATTGGATCTCCTCCGTCCGCTCGCCGATGTCACTCCAGCCATCCAACTGCGGATGGTTGCCGATGCGGTCGTTGAGAATCGCCGCCGGGTCAATGACCGTAGCACACCTCTGGCCGAACTCCAGCAGAGCCGGCCGTATCTCCTCGAACTTCTCTGAGCCCAGATACATACGCAGTACATTCTGCAGGTTCTGCGCGCTTTCAAAGAAATTGGCCGGCTTGCCGTCGAGCCAATCTCGGAGCAATTGACGTGACTCGTTGGGGTTCATCGTAATTGCCTCCTTTTTTGAAACGTGAAACGTGAAACGTCAAACGTGAAACGTAAAACGTGAAGACACGAGCGAGACGTTATCTGAGGCGTTCGTCACGTTTTTGCGTTTCACGCTTTACGCTTCACGTTTGACGTTTTACGTTTCACGTTTGACGCTTCACGTTTCACGTTTGACGCTCCAGAATCGTGGCCGTAGCCATCCCGTGACCGATACACATAGTCTGCAGGCCATAGCGCCCGCCGATGCGCTCTAACGTGTGGACCAGAGTGGTCATTAGCTTGGCGCCGGTACAGCCCAGCGGATGTCCCAGGGCGATGGCGCCCCCCTGCATATTGACCCGCTCCATGGGTGGTTCGAGCTCCTGCGCCCAGGCCAGCACCACGCTGGCGAAGGCTTCGTTGATTTCGATGGCGTCCATGTCGCCGATAGTCAGGCCAGCCCTGGCCAGCACCTTTTGGGTAACGGGGATGGGACCGCTCAGCATCAGTACCGGGTCCACGCCGACGACGGACCGAGCTAAGACGCGCGCCATGGGCTTCAAACCCAGTTCCGCCGCCTTATCGGCCGACATCAGCAACAGCGCCGCCGCACCGTCGGAAATCTGGCTGGAATTCCCGGCGGTGATCACCCCATCCTCTTTGAAGACCGGCTTGAGGGCCGCCATCTTCTCCAAATCGGGCTTAAAGCGGATGCCCTCATCTACGTCGAATACTTTTGTCTTGCCATCCACGGTCACTTCAATGGGCAGGATTTCTTGCTTGAAGTGCCCTGCCATCGTCGCCTGTGCTGCCTTGAGGTGGCTTTCGTAGCTGTACCGATCCAGTGCCTGGCGGCTGAGGCCCCATTTCTCGGCCATCATCTCGGCCGAGATGCCCTGGTGGACCAATGGATAGGGGAAGTCTTCGGGCAGGGTGTTGAGAGCCCAATCGGAGCCCATCGGCACCCGGCTCATCATCTCCACACCAGCGGCGACGACCACATCCATATCGCCGACGGCAATGGCCTGGCTGGCAAAGTGGACTGCTTGCTGGCTGGAGCCGCACATGCGATTGAGCTGCACGGCCGGCACCTCGGCCGGGAACCCGGCGTAGAGAGCAGCCAGACGGCTGATGTTGGCCCCCTGCTCCCCTGTGGGTGTCACGCACCCGGTAATGACATCCTCGACCAAGCCTGGCTCAATCCCCGCCCGGTCAACCAGCTCACGCAATACCCGAGCCAGCAGGTCCACCGGATGAATCCCGTGCAATGCGCCGTTTTCTCTGCCCCGCCCCACGGCGGTGCGCACCGCCTGAACGATGACGACGTCTCTAATCACTTCGCTCCTTTAGCCTCGACTCTGGCCATTTTTATTTAGGACGCGGATTCACGCGGATTTTCGCGGATTAAATTATAGAAATCTGCGTCCAGTTTGAGAAATGTGCAAAGCCTGGTTAGCAAACGGCCCTTTAGTTATTATGTCAACATTCTATCACAACTTACCTCGGGCTATCAGACTCGCACCAGCCTTCTCAATTCGACCACTCAAACTCCGCCAGTACCGGCAGGTGATCGGAGGCAACTTTGACTGCCTCAGGCTCCGTGACGACGCGGCAGGCACCCAAATAGGCGCTCAGGGTCGGATCGGCAAAGACGTAATCCAGCCGGACAGCAGGGTCAGACGGCGGTAGGGTAAACCCATTTTCCTGGGGATGCAAAGCTCGGAAGCAATCCACATAACCCGCCTCTAACAGTGGCTTGAGGGCACGGCGCAAGACGCGCCCCATCTGGAACCAAAGTTGGGCTCTGACCCAAAGCGGCGCCCCGTCCAGTCTCGCCCGGTCGCCAGGGGCAATCGCATTGAAATCCCCGGCCAGCAGATGCGGACCCGGTGCGGCCTGGCGGATATGCCGAAGAAGCCCGCGGATCTCCTGGCCGCGCCACCACTCAAAGAACCACGTATGGAAAGGTGTCAAGTGCAGCCCATAAATCGTAATCATTTGGCCACCTGGAAGCTGGATGGAAGCTTCCAGGCAGTGACGTCCCGCCCACCACACACGCTGGCTTCCGGAAGCCACAAGGGGTAAGCGGCTGAGCAACCCTACCTTACGCCCCCACTCCGGCCCCCGAGCTAAGATATGGCCCATGTCCAGGGTCGCCGCGATCCGCTCCAGTACGACCGGCTGCATCACTTCCTGCAGCACGACCACATCCGGGGCTACTACCCGGATTACTTCGATAATGGCGTCTTCACGCCTTACCCCGCCGTCAAGAACATTATAGGTCATCAAGCGCAGCGTCATCAGGCTAAAACTCCGCCTGAGAACTGGAGCGCACGCGCCAAGCTCTGCTCGAATTCCGGTGGAAACTCGTGGCCCAGACGAGGATGCACCTCCAGCTCGTACGGGATGTCGTGCAAACTGAGCAGCGTCGCCAGCGCCTGGGTGCCACTGTAACAGAAAATATCTTGTTCACCCACAATGAGATAGCCACGCGCGTCGCGCTCCCGGCTAGCTTCAATGAGCGGGGTCCAGTTGTCAGGCGCCTGTATGTAAGGTCCGCCTGGTCCCACAGCAACAAAGCCCCGCACCTGGATAGCAGCCGTCAAAGCCAGCCAGATTGCGACCTCGCCGCCCATTGAGAACCCGGCGACAACTACTCGATTCGGGTCAACGGCGTACTGCTCGCGAAGCCTGGCATAATGTGCCTGGATTTCACGCAGCGCCCAATCTCGATCGTTCCAGGCGTAGATACCGGGCCCACTGGCCTGTGACGATTGGGGCAACGCCAAGAGCCATCCACGGGAGACGGCCGAACGCCAAAACCCGATGGAGGACTCAACGTTCTGATTGTTTCCGTGAAGTGCCAAGAGCAGCGGGCATGGCCGGAGAGCGTCCCGGCAGCCAACTTCCGGCTCGAGCACAGTGAGCGTAGGGACGGCCTGGGCCTGAGCCTCGGCTTGCCGTTGGCGACAAACTTCCACCAGTTGCTCGAACTGAGGCACCCCTTGAAGGGACAGCAGATCGGGATCTTCTCGCAATTGTGTCTCCGGATACCAAAGACCGGCCGCAACTGCCTCCTCAAGCAATCGGAGGGCCAATTCCGTTTCGTTGATCAGCGATGCCATACAAACGCGCCAAAAGTAAGTACGTCGGGCCTCCGTTGGGAACCGGCCGGCCTCCCGGGTGATTAAGTCAAACGCCTCCGCATACTCCCCACTTTGATAGAATTGAGCGGCTTGAGTCAGGAGTTCGTTAAAAGTGAGATCGCTCACCATTACAATACCTCATACCTTTCTCGTGCCCCATCAAAGTGATTTTGATAAGTTAGATTCGACCTCATGGGCGTAATCTATATCATATCATAATCCCTGTGATGGGGTACTCGTACTATTGCACCGGTCGTAGCCACAATGCCTGGTAGCCTTCCAGCGTGAGGAGCAGGTTCTCACCTTGCACAGGGTAGACGCCTCCCCCGATCAGATCTTCCCAGGTGGTGACCGGAGGCAGGCCCCACACCTTCAAGTCCACCGGGATGCTCTGCGAGTCTGGCGAGACATTGACCAGGCACAACATGGTCTCATCGCGGACCAGGGCAAAAAGGGCTTTGTGCAGAGAGAGCACTCGCTGGGCAGCGTTGGGGTGGAAACCGGGGTGCGCGCGCCGCTGGCGCAACAGATGGAGATACCCCTGGAACACCTGGTGGTGAATGGAATCAGGATCGCCCAATTCGGCCTCCAAGTCGGCGCGGCGGAATTTCTCGCGGTTAATGGACCGAGCGCGCCCCGTCTCGGCCAGGCATTCCTGGCAATTGCGCGAGCCAAACAGGCTGTGAACATAAATGCCCGGCACCCCGTCCAGCGAAAGGAGAATCACCTGGGAGGCCAGGAAGCGGCGCACGTCTACGTCCGGCTGGGGAGCTTTCGGATCATTGAGGGCATCGTATAGGGTGATATTGAGCTCGTACACACTTCGCGAGCCGTCGGGATTGGCCTTATAGGAAACCTGCCCGCCCTGCGCCAGGGTGCGCGTTACCAGGGCCTGGATCTCGTCCTCGCTGAGCAGTCCCCTGGCGGGCATGACGCCAATGCCGTCGTGAGAGGCGATGAAGTTGAAAAAGGTGGCTAAAGCTGGAATCTCCCTGCCCCCTTCGGGGGAAAGATGCAAATCCGCGGCCCATTGAGTCAGGCGGCGCGCGTCGCCCGTGTGAAAGGCATGCAGCACCAGGGGAGCCAGGGGAAACTGGTAGACCATCTGGGCCTCATCGGTCCCAATTGTCCCCGGCAGGGGATCGCCAAAGTAGCTGATATTTTCCTCGTGAGGCACGTTGGTCTCGCTGATGAGGATTACTCCCGGCACGACCGCATCCAGCACGGCCCGGAACAGCTTCACCACCCGGTGAGTCTGCGGCAAGTGGATGCAGGGGGTGCCAATCTCCTTCCACAAGTAGGCAATGG
>JAHELX010000225.1 GCA_024643945.1 Anaerolineales bacterium | reverse complement strand
ACCGGCACCTTGCCCGTGACCCAATAACCCACCTTGCCCTCGACATCGGCGTAGGTCACATTGAGTTGGGGGGCTTCGATGAAGCGCATTGCCTCGACAAATTCGTCCCAGGTAGTGGCCTGGTTAAGCAGCAGCCAGCCTTGTGTAGCGGGGCAGGGGCGCAGGGCCATTGAGTTAACGGCTATCTGCTGCTCCGGGTAGCCTACTACGTCAGAGATAATCGGCCCATGATGTGTGACCATGACCCGCTCGATATGGGGTTCGGTGCGCCCCTTGATGCGGATGGGCTCAGGAATCACTTCCGCCTCCAGCCACTGGTCGCGAAAATGGTAACGGCGCGGCACCTCCGGGTCGAACTTCTCGATGAAGAGGTCCTCGCAGTCAGTGAAGGCCAGCGTCATTCCCCAGGCAATATGCGCATTGTGACCGACCAGGACCATCGGCAGGCCAGGCAGCGAAACCCCGGTGACGTTGAATTCTCCGGCAACGAGGTGGACCGCGTACCAAAGTGAGGGAACTGTAATCGGGAGATGCATGTCATTACAAAGGAAGGGCTCACCGCTGGTTGTCTTGCGGCCTGAGACGGTCCAGGCGTTGCTGCCCATGCCCCGGCTCAGGAACGGGCCGTGGGCCGCGCGCAGCACGCCGTCCGGGCCCAGGCGGTTGAACTCGATGCCTGCCGGCAGCGTGATGGGGTTGTGCTCAGGATAGTGAATCTCCAGTTCGGCCGCATGCTCCTCCCCCACCGCTTCGATCAGCCAGGCACGGATGATTTCGCTGTACCAGGCGTGCGAGAGTTGCCAGATCATTACCCGCGAAAAGGCCGCGCTGTCTTCCGGTTGCCACGGTTCGGGGTGGTGCCGCAGAAGCGTGAACTCGACCGGCATGTTCCGTATTCCCGAAGGGCTTTGAAGAAAGGCGTTGACGCCCTCGGTGTAGGCCAGGACCACCGCGCGCATCTCGTCGTCGGCTCCCTCCCAATCAGCCTGGCCCAGCCGGTGAAAGCCGAAGGTGCGGATGGCGCGGTCGGTGTCCAGCGCCACTTCGCCGAAGAGTTCACTCAGCCGCCCGCTGGCGGTACGCCGGTTGAGTTCCATTTGCCACAGCCGGTCCTGGGCGTGGACGAATCCCTGCGCGAAAAAAAGATCGTGGGTATTCGATGCGTAGATATGCGGGACGCCCCATCGGTCGCGGATAACCTCAACAGGCGCTGATAGTCCTGGCAGGGTTAGCGTCCCTTCTGTCTTCGGCAGACGTCCACGACCCAGCCAGGTGAGTCCGGCGCGCAGCACAGGTCCGAGTATATCGTGCATAAGGCTCATCGAAGATACTCCTTTCTCAATCCTATTCTTCCTCCCAGGTAACTACCTCTGCGAAGGTTTGGTGAAAGTTTTCAGAGCGAAAATGTTTTGGCCTACCGAACTGCAATCGCTGCTGGCAAATTGAGTTGTTGACAAAAAGCGTGTGAAATGCTATTGTTTTGTAGTGGTCAACGAGATGTTAAACACTCAACGAGTCGAATTCAACACTTGGGAGTCGAGGCTTCAGCCGGGTCGGACGGCGCAATCTCCGGCTGAAGCCTCGACTCCGGATGTTCAAGATCATGTTGACCATTACAGAAATGCTATTATTTTGATAGCAATATAATATCTTGCCAGAGGTTAAGCCATGCCGGGATTATTGATCAGAGATCTGCCAGATGATTTACGCCAGAAATTAAAAGAACGCGCTGCCAGGAACCGGCGCAGCATGACCCGGGAGGCCTTGGTTATTTTGGAGACAGCCCTCAGTGATACGTATGAGGTTGAAGATATTACTCCCCCAACACCATATCATGGGCGTTTTCTCCTTACAGACGAGTGGATTAACCAGGCCAAGCGCGAGGGTCGCCAATGATTATTATGCCACCTCAGTCTAGCCCCCGCATCTTGATGGGGTCTTCCTGAGGCTCACACTCCCCGCAGAAGAGGGTGTTGGCCACCACCAACGCCCGGTACTCGCCGTTGCGGGCGACGTACAGGTCGGTGATAAAGGGCATCGTCTGGGCGTGGTCACGACAGACAGCTCGCCCGCAAAAGCGACACACTCCGTGCGCCGGCCGATCACAGTGCCAGCAGTTCATAGCATCCTCCGTTAGTTACGACACGACTGCTTTCAGGCCCAGCTTGCGCCGTGTGTCTAACGTCCGGCCGCTGGAAACCTGCTCCACGTAATGCGCCATCCGCGTGCTGGACGCAACCAGTTGGTCGAAGGTTGGCTCGTCCAGCGCCAACAATTCCACCGGTGTCTCAGCCCGGCAGGTAGCGGAATAGGGTTGGTCGGTGTAGAGCGCCGTCTCGCCGAAATGTTCGCCTCGCCCCAGGCGAGCGACCACCACCTCGTCCCCAGGCATCTCGCCGTTGCCTGCTTTATCGCGCACGCTGGTTGTGACCTCTCCTTCCAGGATTACGTAAAAGTGATGGCGCGGCTCTCCCTGCCGAACGATGACCTGCCCGGCGTCCACGTGTAAGCGCTCCATGTGTCCCGCCAGTGCACCAATCTGCTGCGGACTGAGATGGGCGAAAATCGGCATTTGGCTCAGCAGTCGGGTCACCGACAGGGCACCGGTCACGTGAGTCTCTATCTCTACCCCGGACCGGCGTAGGTGCGCTGCCTCGGCGGCTGAGACGGTCAAGATTTCGGTGTCAATCCAAGCCCGATACGTTGCAAGGTGGATCCCCCCACCTACGAATACCTCGAAACCAAAGGTCCCCCCCATCTGCAACTCGCCAGCAAGCCGTTCTTGGCCGCCAGCCTGATCAGGCTGCCAGACCTGCACCTCCCCCGACTGAATTAGCACGAAGCGGCGAATGGGCGTTCCCCCTCGGGCCAGAGTTCGGCCGGCCGGCACTTTTTCATACCTCAGTGCGGCCTGAAGAAGATAGAAGGCGCGACTGCTCAACCCCGCCAAGAAGGGTACGGCGCGCAGTAGCCGGTCGCGTTCATCCCAGGCCGAGGCGAACTGGTCCGCGATGGTCCCACCCCAGGCGGTGCCAGCCAACACGTAACGCCCTAACGTCTCTCGTTCAGGCCACGCCAGGCTGTCGTAGGCCGCCTGGGCTATGCGCGCTGTTAAGAGGCTGCCGGCCCAATCGTCCATCAAATCCATCGTCTTCGACAGTACCTCCCGGTAGCGATCTGCCTGCTGCAAGATGCTTATCTGACTCAGGTCGAGTTCGTCGCGTACACGACCGGCATCAATCTCCACATCCCAGTTGGCAGTGACAGAGATGACCTCCAGTTCGTCGTCCACTGCCTGGGCGCGCATGGCGCCGAAGGTGATGCGAAAGCCCACAAACAGTGTCTGGAAAAAGTGGGCAAAGGCCACCCGCAGCCGCTCTTCCTCTGAAAGGGTTATGCCGTGACTCCAGTGGGCGCCGGGGAAGTGCAGCCGGCCTCCGGCCGTGACGTAGGTCAGCCCGCCTATTCCCCATAGCGCGGCCGTCGCCAGTTCCAACCAGGCGTCACCTGTCGCTTCTGCCGGCCAGGCCGGAGCTGTGCGGGCTATGTTCAGTATGCCCAACACGCTGGCACCCAGTACCAGAGTGGTCCAGGGGATGAAGAAGTGTGTCCTGGCATAGGCAGTCACCGTCGGCAAAATGAGGGCCAGGAAGACCAGGGTGAAATAGGCCGAGGCAACGGCCGGAATGGCTTCGAGCAGCCGCCAGCCTGCCGTCCAGCGGGCAACGGGCAACATAATCACAAAGCCCAACGCCAGTAGCCCGACGATGGCCGCTCGTTCCCAGGTTGGCCCACGCGCCAGGTTTACCCTCACCAGCGACCGAACTCCGGCTATCAGCAGACCCACGGCGGCTAATTGCTGGACGAGCAAACCGGTGTCGAGTGCTAATTGATGCAAAGGTCCTGGTATCAACGCGAGGTGTAATCCGCGCAGAATTGCGCCTATGAGCAACGAGGCGGCTGTCAGGATCAACCCCCAAAATGTCGCCCGGAATTCTGCTCCTGCATATTGCCGCGCGGTGAGGGTCAGTGTCCAGACGGCCAATCCGGCCAGGAGTATCGATGCTCCTACCAGCGTTGCCAGGCGCATCGCGCCGCCGACCAGCACCGGCCCCACCAGCATCAAAGCCAGCCCGCTGGTGACTGCCAGCGCCACGTGACTCTCACGCTCAAAGAAATGACGTCGCTCCAGCCAATCGGCCAGCCGCCGACCGCCGTTCCACAGTGTCGCGCCCAGGGCCAGCGTCACCGGCACGACCACCAACGTCACCAGCAAGGCTACCAGTGGCTTGAAGATCAACGCCGGATCTTTATTCCACACATCCAGTAACACCTTCGAGATGCGTGTTTGCCAAAAGTAGACCGCGATCACCAGCGCATAGGCGGTGTAGAGCGCTGCCAATCCGCCGAAGACGGTGAAAATGATCTCATCGCGGGTGAAGGTTGCTCTCCGTTGTTGCCCTTCCTGCTCCTCAGAAGCCGGGTTTCTCGGTCTCGGAAGAAACCCGGCTTCTGCGTGTAGCCTTGGGCGGACCCAAGCCAACGCCTTGCCCGGTAATTCCTCCCGGATGAAGGCGAATGACCGCTGGCGCAGCATGGGGATCCCCAGCCAGTCGCTCAGGATGAAATACCCGTCCAATTCCAGCAGCGGATTCAGGTTGACGAAGACGCTGAAATAGCCCAGGAAGGCTGCCTTGAAGAGTAATGCCCCTGCCAGACTGGCAGGATCTGCTACCCCCATAGCCAGCAAGCTGCACAACCCGGCCACGATCAGTTCCGAATGGGGTCCGGCCCACGACACGGCGATACGCCGGCGCTTCGGCTCCAGCCAGATATCCACAGTGTCTACGAAGAAAGCGGGCATGCCGTAATAAATCATCGCCCCGCCACGTCGTACCTCCCGCCCAAAGTGCTTGGTGGTAAGCGCGTGGGCCGACTCGTGGATAAAGATCATCACCATGTTGATGAGGAGCAACGCCAACAGGCCAGCGATGTAACCCAGTACGGTCGAATCGTCTGGGGCCAGGATAGCGTAGGTCCCCTGACCCAACAACCACACAAAGGCCACAAACCCGATCAATGCCAGTACTGTCAACGCTGCCAGCACCGACTTGAAAAAGAGAACACGCCCTCCCAGACGGTAGGCCAGTGTCACATACCGGTCAACACCCTTTACGTAAAATTCCTGCTCCAAAAAGGCGTGGGCCAGCCGTCCCCAGCGATGAGACCAGTCGCGTTCGGCCAGTTGCTGTGCTGCCTGGCGGTAAACGCCCACTGGTTTGTCGGTCAAAAAGCCTTCGGCATGCAACTCATCCACCAGCGCGCTGACCCGACCGAAGGCGAAGGCCTTGTACCGTTCAAAATAAGCTACCACCAGGTCCTTGACAGTACGCGAGCCGTCCATCATGCCCCAGAGAGTATGATCCTTTTCACCCAATTTCAGGTAGGTTCCCAGCCTGGGATTTTTGAGCACGTAGTAAGTTAGACCATCTTCGGTCAGCTCACGTTCAACAACCCCTGGTGTCGCCCGAGGCCGGTATGTGGCCTTATCCACCTGGGCG
Source organism: Anaerolineales bacterium (assembly GCA_024643945.1). Next base: position 3,584 of record JAHELX010000225.1, on the reverse strand, counting down.
CGCACCCAGGTCCACAGGTTGAAGTGTCGAGGGTAGGGGCGCGCCGGATATGTCTCAGCATCGAGGGCGCTACCTATCTGTTGCATTGGGCCATGCCTTTGCTCCTGGTCAATTCGTCGATTTCTATCGCCTCCATTTTACAATAATTTGCTTGAGAATGGAACTCCACGTTTCTGCCCCGCCTATGAATGTCGCTGACACCCCGTTGGAATAGTTCAATCCAGTTTTGTTTTGACACCCGCCTTCTAATGTGGTATCTTTTTCCTACTCACTGCGCAGGCACGAAAAGTGAGAGTTGATCATCAGCTTTAAGGTGCCCGGCACTTAATTTGCCAGAATAAGTTGCGTCTGGGCTGTTATTGGACACCAAATTATATTATAGAGGTCGCAAAAGTGCTGGGCACCTGAGCAGTTATGGCATGTGTTAATTTATTCACAAGCTTTGCCAATATGACAGGACAGCCGTGGGAGGGTTAAAACTATGGATCCACTTTTGCTATCGCGATTGCAATTTGCCATCACGACTGTATACCACTTTTTCTTTGTCCCCCTAACGTTAGGCCTCTCGATCCTGGTGGCGATCATGGAGACGGTCTATGTGCGCACAGGAGATGAGACCTACAAGCGTATGGCCCAATTCTGGGGAACGCTCTTCTTGATCAACTTTGCGATGGGCGTGGTGACCGGTATTGTGCAAGAATTCCAATTCGGCATGAACTGGTCGGAATATGCACGCTTTGTGGGAGATGTTTTTGGCGCGCCGCTGGCTATCGAGGCCTTGCTGGCCTTCTTCCTGGAGTCCACTTTTCTCGGAATCTGGCTCTTTGGCTGGGATAAACTGTCCAAGCGGCTACACGCTGCGACAATCTGGCTGGTGGCCATTGGTTCCAACCTTTCCGCCCTCTGGATCTTGATCGCCAACTCGTTTATGCAGCAGCCGGTAGGCTTTGTCTTGCGCAACGAGCGGGCCGAGATGGCGGACTTCTTTGCCTTGATCACCAATCCCAACATTTGGGGGCAATTCCCTCACGTGGTGACAGCCGGGATCACGACAGCCGCTTTCTTCGTGCTGGGCATCAGTGCCTATCACTTGTTGAGGAAGAGCAGCGATCTGGATCTTTTCCGGCGTTCCTTCCAGGCAGCCGTGATTTATGGGGTGATTGGCACTGTCTTGGTGATCCTGATAGGGCATTCGCAGGCTCAACACGTCGTGCAGATTCAGCCCATGAAGTTGGCCGCCGCCGAAGCGCTATGGGATAGTGAGAATCCTGCATCCCTTTCGCTATTCACCGTGGGTAATGAGCGGGACCGGCGCGACGTCTTTGCTATCCGCATCCCCGGCTTGTTGAGTCTCCTGGCGTACAACCGGTTCACAGGTGAAGTCCAGGGCATCAATCAGCTTCAGGCTGAATATGTGCAGAAATATGGCCCTGGTGATTACGTGCCGCCCGTGGCTCTTACCTATTGGACCTTCCGCTTTATGGTGGGAGCCGGCTTCTTGATGGCCTTTATGGCTCTCTATGGCCTATATCTGGTGATGAAAGGTCAATTTGAGCCAAAGCGTCGATACTTAAAATTGCTCATCCCGGCTATCCTCTTACCCTACATCGCTAACACCTCCGGCTGGCTCATGACCGAACTGGGCCGTCAGCCATGGATTGTATATGGCTTGAAAAAGACGGCCGATTCCGTTTCGCCCGGCGTCTCGACAGGGACAGTGCTTCTCTCGCTCGTGGGCTTTACCCTGCTCTACGGTGTTTTGATGGTGGCGGACGTTTACCTGCTGGCCAAATACGCCAGGAGCTCAGACACAGGCAAAGCACTTGTCCAGAAATAGTCTGGCACTTTTGCCATCAGTTTACACCTGATTTGCCGATTAACGTGCAAAGATATTATGGGACAAGTACAAAGAAGCCACTTCTTCCCCAGAAGGGCTTATTGAAAGTGATGGAGGTTTACCATGGATCTGAACACACTCTGGTTTGTGCTAATCTCGGTGCTGTTTATCGGCTATTTCTTTCTGGAAGGGTTTGACTTCGGTGTGGGTATTTTGTTGCCCTTTTTGGGCAAGGACGACACCGACCGCCGCATAATCATCAATACCATTGGTCCTTTTTGGGATGGCAACGAGGTTTGGCTGATCACCGCCGGCGGTGCCATGTTTGCTGCCTTTCCTCACTGGTACGCCACAATGTTCAGCGGCTTCTACCTGGCTTTGTTTCTGATGCTGGTGGCCCTCATTGTGCGTGGGGTCGCCTTTGAGTTCCGTAGCAAAGATAAAAACCCCACCTGGCGCACTGTGTGGGACTGGATGATCTTCATCGGCAGTTTGGTGCCATCGCTGCTGTGGGGTGTGGCTTTTGGCAACCTCATCCAGGGCGTGCCTATTGATGCCAATATGGAGTACGTAGGCACCTTTTGGACTCTGCTGAATCCGTATGCCTTGTCGGGAGGTTTGGCGGCTCTTTCGGCCTTTACCTTGCACGGCGCCGTCTTTTTGAGTCTCAAGACCAACGGCGAGGTCATGGAAAGAGCTCACGCAGCAGCAACCAGGCTATGGTTGCCTACCGTGGTGTTGGTCTTCCTCTATGTGATTGCCGGCTATTTTGCCACCGACATGTTCACGCGCCTGGGCGTGAACCCGGGGGTGGTCCCGATCGCCGCTGGAGCGGCTCTGTTGTCGTCTGGCTGGTTCGTCAACCGCCGCTACCATGGTTGGGCCTTTGTGATGACGGGATTGACCATCGTGTGTTCGGCGGCTACAATTACATTGGGACTCTATCCTCGCTTGATGGTCTCCAGCCTTAACCCGGATTGGAGCTTGACTATCTACAACGCCTCCTCCAGCCATTATACGCTGACGGTGATGAGCATCGTCGCTGCCATCTTCGTGCCCATCGTCCTGCTCTACCAGGGTTGGAGTTATTGGGTTTTCCGTGAGCGGGTTGGACGCGAGCAAGAGCTAGAATATTGATCCTGGTCTCAACTGCCCGCAGGCGTCACAGATGAACCTGGACAAGCGGCTTGTGCGCCAGGCCCAGGCAGTGCGCACTGACTTGGCTTTAACGGTGGGGATGGGCCTGCTGGCGGGCATCTTGCTCGTCTGGCAGGCCCTTTACTTGAGTCGAGTGGTCAACCAGGTTTTCCTGGCGGGGAAATCTTTGGGCGAAGTGCAATCGTTGCTCTTCGCGCTGCTAATCCTGGGCCTGGGGCGAGCCGGGTTATCCTGGGCCAGCGAGGTAACTGCCCAGCGCGTGGCCGGCCAGGTCAAACACGAGCTGCGTCAACGACTCCTCAGCCATCTGTTGAAGCTGGGGCCCACCTATGCACGCGGCGAGCGCAGCGGGGAACTGGTCAATACCGCCGTGGAGGGGATCGAGGCGCTGGATGCTTACTTCAGCCAATACCTGCCGCAACTGGCTCTAGCCGCCCTGGTGCCGCTGACCGTTTTGGTTTTTGTTTTTCCACTGGACTTCCTTTCCGGCCTGGTTTTGCTGCTCAGCGCGCCCATTATACCGGTTTTCATGATTTTGATCGGCAATCTGGCCGAGACGCTGACGAGGCGGCAATGGGTGTCCCTCAGT
>JAHELX010000224.1 GCA_024643945.1 Anaerolineales bacterium | reverse complement strand
CCAGCGGGTGGAGCTCTATTAATAACCTTGCTGCACTTACTCGAGGAAGCTGTTGATGAAGTCCAGCGCATAGCCGGTGTCGACGCGGTTCGAGTAGGTAACCCCCGTGCAGTTGTAGCTGTTCACAAACGAGTTGACGGCCAGGACGATATTCGTGCCGCCCAGGAGATCGGGGCCGCCCGAGTCCCCGAAGCAGGTGCCGCCCTTCCCCTGCGCCGGGTTGGCTGTCAGTTTGATGTACTCGTCGCTTATCACGTCCTTGCTCGTGATCAATTTGGTCGGGGCGTAGTAACGGATTCTGTACCCGGTCCATCTAGCGGAGGGCGGGACTCCACCGTCCTTTATCTTCCATTGGACCCCATAGCCAACCAGATCTATATCGGTCCTCATCTTCAGTGTGTCCACCAGGCCCTCATCCGGCAATTGAGCGTACCCACTCACCGTGGTCACTGGTTCATCGAAGACGACCACCCCCACGTCATGCGTATCGAAACCGGGGAGTCCCCCTGCGCACCCGATGCAGAAATCCGGGTGGGTGTAAGTGTCTCCCTCATAGCACGTGTATGGGCCGCAAGTTTCATAGGGATATACCAGCTCTGTGAGGTTTGAGTCGAACAAGACCCTGGCACTGGTGGTGCCGTCGGTGCAGTGTCCGGCGGTCAAAAAGACGGTGGGCGAAAGCAGAGACCCGCTGCAGCGCCACATATACGCGCCGCCCTCATCATAGAACAACACCAGGCCGATGTAGGGATGGTTGTTCCCGTCTGGCTGGGGGTTGAAGGTGACGGCATAAGCGATGCCAACCGATCCCAGTACAATGCCCATCACAACAACCATTACGATCAGCAACTTCTTTGTGCCTTTCATTGGATGTCCTCCTCGTCTTTCGTGTTGAAAGACTCCTTTATGTCTGAGTTGTTGCCATCAGGAGAACTGTGGCAATCATCGCCGTGACTTGCTAGCTTATATAATGGGATAGACCTCTAAACGATAGGCAGCACCTCCTTTCGCGGTGGAGCTTTCTCGGAAAGTCTGGCTCACTCCCAGAACACAACACCACAAAGTGGTGCTCCGCAACGAATTGAGAAATAACGAATTTCCCAATCATTCGTTAGATTCTGCCGCTTTGCTGTGCAGTGCTTCGCAGCAATCACTTTCCGAGAGATCTTGATCACTCCAGACCCGCAATCACGTCGTGGATAAAATCTAATGTCTCCGGGATATCCACCCGGTAATTAAAGCCGCTCGACACGCACGGCACGTCGCCCCAAGAGGTGATGCCCACCAGGGTCTCGATCCCGTTCTCGGGATCCTCCCAAAAGGCCGGCCCGCCTGAGTCGCCGTAGCAGGTGCCCCCATCACCGGTGGCCTGGTTCTGGGACATGCGCAGCCAGGCTTTGAGCAGCGCCCGGTATTCGGACACGGCGAACTGGCGATAGTCCTCGTAAGTAACCTCGGGCGGCGGCCAATCCAGCGTGCCGCCGTAGCCGACGACGGTGAACTTGGCCTTGGTCTTGCCCTGGTTTAGCTTGCCCTCGTCCCGCAATCGGTCAAGGAGTCCCTCCTCTGGCAGGATCGCAGGCTCAATGTCCGTGACAGGCTCGGCCAGGATCAAGACGCCCACATCGTAAGGATTCGAGTAGGGGCCCCAATTATAGTCCGGGTGGGTGATGACTTGCTCCACATCTAACAGCGTAGCTTCGTTGAGGGCATACTCGTCGAAGTTCACCCACACGGTTGTATACCCACGGACCTGGATGGCATCTGTGCAGTGTCCAGCAGTCAGGAAGACTTGCGGATCGATCAATGTCCCGGAGCAGATTTGGTACGGCCCGTAACGAGGGTGATCGACCACTATTGCCCCCACGTTGGTGTGCTCGGTATCCCGCTGTCCCCAGGTGATGGCCAGAGCGGGTAAGGCCCCCACAGCCAGAACCAACAGCAGTCCCAGCAGAATGGATAGCTTTCTCATAGTTTCCTCCTTTATTTGTTAAGGCCGGAGCGGCCATATAGTGTGTGGCTCGGTCGCGATACGAAGCGGATCTCAATCGCGAATGGTTGGTGGTTGGGATTCGGGCCTCTGCCTCGGGCCGTTGCAGGACAAGTGCAGGTCGTTCTTACGTATCAAGGTCCGGCGCTGCCCGTCTGGGTAGCGCCGGACAAGTTTGGCGAGTTCTTATCTCATTTGCCTTTGCCCTGTCGCCCGGAATGAAGATCAATTGATTGGGTCACGGCGCGTTTTGCTATACGCCCTTGAGTGATCAGGGCAGATTGGTGATGCGGCCTTCGCCGCCTTCCGGATAATCAGCCGCGCTGATCAGCCCGCCGAGCCCCTCTACGATGTAGTTGCTCAGCGCCTGTTGGTAGGTGAAGCCCAAAGTGGTAAAGGGCGCGCCCCGGAACGGGTATTGATCGCCGTCTTTCGCCAGGAAGTCGATGGTGGCGATGTTGATTGCTGACCCAGGGACCACCGCACCGCTATCAACGATGAGCGTGCCGTCATCCAACTCAACGTGCTGCACCCGTGTTCCGGCCACCACCACGTTGCCGCCGGCATCGAGAATCTGTCCGGTCCCGGACGCCGACCACTCGAACGAAAATCCCGAAATCTGGGCAAAGCGCCCACTGCCACAGGCCGGATTTACCACAAAGTCATTTGACTGCGTGCAGGCGACGGCGTTCTCAAGGATTTCCTTGAACTGGCTGCGCGGGATGGCCGGTACCATTGTCAGAAAGTTCGGGAACGGCACCATGTCGAAGGTGTCCAGTTCGGTGATGGGTCCGGCGGGGATGGCGGTGTTGTTGCGGATGCCACCCCCGTTTTGGAGCGCCACGTCCGGCGTCGGCACCCCAAAGTCGGAGGCTACCTGCTCGGCCTGCCACTTTAAGGCGTCGGCGATCAGGTTGCTTTCATTGGTCTCCATCGAGCGGACGTTGTCGCGCAGCCCGTCCAGATCCACCTCGGACGTGCCGATCACGGTCTCGGCGAGTGCTGCCACGGCGGCCTCCACGGGATCGACCACCAATGCTTGCATCGTCGGGTCGGGCTCGACCGCGTCGTCACAGGGGAGGGTGCCGCCGCAGTCACCGGTCACTACGCGCACCGGGCCGCTGCGGTCCTCGTCGATGGCGACCACCTCACCGTTCTTATCAAAGCCAACCACCAGCTTGCCGACGTAGCGGTACTCGCCGGACGTGGTCACCACCGGCACCATGTCGCCATCCGCGTCGACTGCCATCTGGGGGTAGGTGCCATAGATCGCAGTCTCGTCACCGGGGAGGAGCCGGTCACCGGGGTTGGTCAGCAGTTCGTCACCGCCGCCGGCAACGATCACATCGACCCCATTCAGTTGCGAGGCCAGGTCGATGTCGTTGAGGATGTTCTGCAGGTGTCCCGCCAGGATGATCTTGTTGACACCCTGCGCCTCCAACATGTCGACCTGCCCCTGGACGATGTTCACCAGGTCGTCCGAGACCACGACGTTGCGCGGCGAGGAGATGAAGGGCAGGTTGGGGGTCTCGAGGCCGATGACGCCTATCAGCTCGCCCCGGTCCTTGACGACGGTGGACGGCACGATGACACCCGCGTCCACGTAGGCCTGCAGGCGCGGTTCGGCGCTGAAGTCCAGGTTGGCGCTAATGTAGGGCGGCGGGTCGGTGTAGCCGGCCAGGAAATCGGCCAGCACGTCGGGTCCAAAGTCAAAGTCGTGGTTGCCGAGGTTGACCGCGTCGTAGCCGATCAGTTGCATAGCGATGGTGTCGTAAAAGGGCACCCCGTGGACCAGGCTGGCATTGAACTCCGGGCCAGCCAGGAAGTTGTCGCCCGATGAGACCATGACCACGCCCCGCTTGGCACCCCGTTGCGTCCAGGGTCCGTGGAGGGCCTCCCACTTCAGGTTGTCGACCACAGTCTTGAAGCGGGCGGCGCCGCCGAAGTCCGCCAGATCGGGGCCGGCGCTGATCACCTGGGACTCGCCGTCGTTGTTGTGCAACACGGTCAGCCAGAAGTCAACCTTCTTTGGGTCCGGAGGAGCTGCCAGCGAAGATGCCGGCGCCACCATTGTGATCAGCAGTACGCTGACCAGTATGACATAAATTGTTAACCGTCTTTTCACTGCTCGAACTTCTTTCTTAATGGTTTTTCCGGCTGGCGCTGCCGGGCTAGGCAACGCCGGACGGGTTGGCTAAGCTGGCCTGTCTTTCGCCGCGGGATGCTGGTGCGGAGGCCAGAGGTGGTTCTCTACTCCCTGGCCACCCGCACTCGAAGCGCGCCGACTAGGCCGGCCGCTGATCCCGGTATGCTGTAGCTGCTATACCACACCTAGAGTGTCTGCAACAACATAACCTCCTGCACCAGCACGTCGGCTGCGACCTGCGTGACGAATTGGGGCGCAAAGCCCTGTACCTGGTTGATGAACGCCTGTAGTTGAGCCCGGTAAGCTTGCTGCTGGCCGGCATCCTTATATCGTTGGGCGCGCTCGAGCCTATCCAGCAGGATGCGGGTGGTGTTGTTGCCGCTGATGTCACCGCTGGTGTCGTAGTAGCGCACCAGTGCCATCAGCCGATCTAAAGTTGGCAGCAGCGTGTAGCGCGCTGCCTGCGGGTCGTGGTCGCTGGTGCCGCGCGGACCATCGCCAAAGTAGTCAGATGGGAAGTCGCTGTTGATATGGCTGGCCCGGAACTTGACCAGGTCATCCAGCACCGACGGCGTGACGAACATCTGGTCCAGCGTCTGGGCCTGCCCCATGTAGACGTAGCTGTAGGCGCTGGCGGGCACCTCGCTTACCAGGAAATCATACAGATTGGTCATGCCCTGGTTGTAGAGGGCGGCGAGCTGGTCGCTCGGGTAGAGCGGATTGTCCGGCTCGAAAGGATCGTCAGGGCGCGGGTAGACATTCAGGTCGCCCCCCACGCTCACGTAGACGCCGGGGAAGGCTGCCTGCAGGGCAGCCACGATGGCGGCGTTGTAAGCTGCCTGCTCAGTGCGCTGCCCAACGCGGCTGTCCGGCCCGCTGGAGAAATGGTTGTCGATCAGGTACAGGTCGGTGAAGACGCTGGCCCCAACTCCGTCGCGCCACATACGGAAGTAACCGACTTCAGGCGCGCGGGTGAAGACGTTGTCGCCGTCCACACCGGTCGAAGTGTCCACAAAGTCCGGAAGCACGGCGTTCAGCGCCTTGGGATTCTGCACGTCGGTGTTGTAAGCCAACGGCTCGGACGGATAGGTGACCTGGGGATCGCTGCTCAGCACCGGGTTATCCTCAGAGGCGGGCAGCAGCTCGGCCCTGTCGCTGCGGAACAGGAAGGCCGAGACGATACCGCGATCGTCGGCGCCATCGCGATCAAAGGCAGAAACATAGGCGGGACCGTCCATCTCGGAGATCGCGACGGCCAGGTCTTCCAACGCGTCGGGCTGGCCGTCGACGTTGTTGGTGTCTCCGCACACCACGGCTTCATCCACCACACTGCAGATATCTTGGTTCTCAATTTCCTGCGCCATGATCACATCTGGTGAATGCAGGGCGCCCACGATCTGCCCGGCGATTTCCTCCACCCGGTCAAAGTAGGTGTCTGCGCTGACCGGGACGTAATCAAAGGGTGGGTAGACGCCAGGGCAACCGGGGTCCCCGAGGAAGTCGCACCCGGAGAAAGGATCGTTGCGGTAGTCGTACAGATTTTCCATATTGAACGTGACGATGCTGTACTCCCGCGTCCGGTCGAAGACCTCCGGCGGATTGTTCTCAGCAGGATCGACGCCTTCTGCAAGCGACAACTGCTGTTCGACCATGATCTGGTACTTGCTGAAGGAGAAGTACACACCGCCGACCGCCGCTTCGGTCATGCTATCAAAGGTGCGCACCGGCGCGATCAACGCTGTGTTGTCGTTTTCGGTCGCCTTGATGCCCATGCTGCCCAGCACGATGCGGTAGCCGTTGCCGTTATCGAACAACTGCTCGGGAATGTCATCCAGCGGGTGCGGGTCACGGAACACACGCCGGGCGTAGGGATCGGCCCGCTGGGCAACGGCGCTGTCGCCGCGGATAAACCAGGCCTCGCCATCCAACGTGCTGGCAAAGACATCGCGCCCACTGATGGCCAGACTGCCAGCCGGCACCTGGGCGTGCATGCCTTCATGTCGCTCCCAGTAGCGGTTGGCGTCGGCCAGATTGTTGGATGGATCCACCTCGAAGGCTGGCACCTCGGCGTCCAGGTCGACACCGGTGCGGACCACTAACTGTGCACTCGCGCTTGTCAGCTCGGTAAGGTTAAAGTATTCACTGACGGTGCCGCTGAGGATGACTTCATCGCCTACTTGCGGTACATAGCCCCCTATCAGGTCGGTAAACCGGCTCATAAAGACAAAGATCCCGTCAGAGGTAAGGGGATTGCCATCGGCGGTGGCGGCAGTATTCTGGATAAAGAAACCGTAATTGGGACCACCGGAGCTGGTACGCGCCAGGGTCTTTTCATAGATGACACCCTGGATGAAAACCGTTTGGCCCACATAGGGTGATTCGAAAGTTAAACCATTATCGGTATCGGTCACTTCTCCCTGTACCTGGCCAATGGTCAGGATTTCGTTGACGGTTACGCTCAAGACGCAAGTGCCGGTCTGCGGGGTATCATCGTTGTTCGTGGCTGTCAGGGTGACAGCGTAAGCGCCGAGTGCGACGTTCGAATCGACTGTGACTGTAGCTGTGGCTGTGCCCCCCTCCCCTTCGGCAGGAACCAGGTCGCTCAGGCTGATGGTGCCGCTGGTCGGGGCCGGGGAGATATCGGTGATGGCAATGTCCACCACGGTGCCGTCGCTGTCCGACGCACTGACGGTCGTGGAAGCGCTTTTACCCTGGAAGGCCACCAGCGCCGGACCGCAGTCAACCATCACTGGGGCGTTGACGAGCTCCCCAAAGGTCTGGCCGGTGTTTACTTGACCGAAGGTATTGGGTTCAGGACCAGCCCAGGTGAAATCGTCGTAGGTAGTGCCGGTACCGGTTAGTTGCAGGGAATCTCCGACGAGGGTACTCGAACCTTCCGATACTCCGATGTCAGTGCTGGTCATACCGTCGGCCGGACCGCCCACGGCGGTGAAAGAGCCTTCATAGCTGAGGAACTGGATTACGTTATCTGATGGGTCGATCAGGGCAACGCCGTCCGGTGAGCCATTTTGGATACCCGGGGTATCAAAATATAGGGTCCCGAAACCATTTTGCTGGTCGGGAATTGTGCCGTTGAGGGCGATTGTATCGTATGGCGCCCCACCGTTTCCGTTATACAGCACCAGGCTCCAACCGTTCAAGTCGGTCCCGGCCGGGCCGGCGACCTCGACGGCTTCGCCCGTGTCGGTGCCAGCATTATCGTAGTGGATTTCGTTTATGAACGGAGCGGCTCCCCCAAAGGTCTGGCCGGTATTCACCAGGCCGAACGTATTCGGTTCGGGACCAGCCCAGGTGAAATCGTCGTAGGTAGTACCGGTACCGGTTAGCTGCAGGGAATCTCCGACAGAGGTGTCTCCGGGTTCGGATACGCCAATATCCGTGCTGGTCATACCGGCAGCCGGCCCATCGGTCGCAGTGAAAGTTCCCTCATAGCTGAGGAATTGGACGACGTTGTTTTCACTGTCGACCAATGCCACGCCATCGGGGGCACCATTCTGGAGCCCATTGACAGCATAGTTGACGACCACGAAACCGAAACCGCCAGCCAGGTCCGGGATCGTTCCACTTAACGTATCAGAACCGGGGGGATCAGCCGCAGGAGTCGTATAGACTTGGCCGTTTGACCCATTGTAGCGAACGATACTCCAGCCTGTGAGATCAGTTCCTGCCGGGCCGGCGATTTCGATGGCTTCGCCCACATCTGTGCTGGCGTTGTCGTAGTGAATCTCGTTGATAAAGACAGTGGGTGAGCCATTCTGGACGGGCGGCGCAGCCCGCGCTGGCATACCTCCCAACGGGATCAGCGTCAGGATCAAGGCCATGCTCAGCAGCCCGGCCAACATACGGGTCGTTGATTGCCTGTTGTTCATGTTTTGCTTGTTCCTCCTATCGAGTGTTGTTATGCGTGTGAGCCAGGGACACCTCACCTTGCCCGGCGCTCACACGATGGCCCTACCCTTTGGACGGATGGGGCCTGGTTTACGATGTGGCTCCTCCTGAAAAAGCCACGGACCACCCATCACTTGTCCCCCATACACATCCCTCCTTTAGGCCAGGCTTACATCCATGAAGGCCGGCGGTCGCCAGACCTAAGTTCAAGATACGGGTGAGATCTTCATGTCCGTTTGTAAACCTTGCCCTGAATAGGCTCGATCGTAACCAGATGAGCCGGAGAAACGGATGTCGATTGAAGGTCGGTCAACGAAACTAGTTCACTAGAGACATCTATTGCAAGATTGTAAGGTGCAGGAAGGTCGAAAAAAGGAGTGGATGAGAAGAAAAGGTAGCTTAGAGACCAAATTGCCTTCTAAGATAATAGAGGCAGAAAAAGGTGCAAAAATACATCTTCGATGGATGCGAAACACACAGGAGGAGGAGGCCAGGGAGAAGACTGCGTGTAGGCCTCTACCCCTGTTAGGGCGTCCTTTATCGTTTGAGCTAACTTGTTGACGGAGGAAATCTAAATGCCAGCCTGTAGGGGGGCGACGGTTTGGAATTGCGGGTATGGTGGTGCGGTAAATGATGGTGCGATCGTAGTCTGATTGTGGTCGGGGGAAAAGTAGTGGATGAAGGGAAGCGCCCTTAATTGATTATATCACAAGTAGGCAGGGGAAAACATATCAAATTCATTAGAAAATAGTTTGAATTCCACTCGTGGCTCCTATGGAAAAGCCCCACCCGGTCCCCACGGGTGGGGCCTGGCTCATTTGGCGCCAGTTCCTATTGGCTGCTCGCCGCCTTGACCGCCTGGTAAACATCAACGCGCCCGCGCGGCTCCAGGTTGGGCACCACCGGATGCACGGACTTCTGGATCAGTGACGTGGCACAATCCGTGCCACAGCCTCCGACAGAGAGCAGCAGTGCCGCCTCACCAGAGACGAAGGGGGCCGCCATCGAGGTGCCGGTCCACCAGACATAGCCACCGTCGTAGTAGGTGGAGTAGATGGAAACACCCGGGGCAAAGACCGTCACCTGGCCGGCGCGGAAATCAGAGAATTCGGC
>JAHELX010000223.1 GCA_024643945.1 Anaerolineales bacterium | reverse complement strand
CGACTGACGCGGCCCAGGCGACACTCTCCCCCCTGAAACTGGACAAAAGAAGACCAGCGGTGAGCGACGAAGTGAACGGAGGCTGACCGCTGGCCTGTCATGGTTACTACGTCCCAAAACACAACGGGCCGGCCGGTACCCAAGCCGACCCGTTGCGTCAAGGAGGAAGAAAGGCACCCTATGTGTGGTCTAATGTATTGACGACGTGATAGGAGAAAATCTTACCTGGATCAGTAGTGACAGCCATACGCGACAGGGTGAGGATGGAAAAGATTGTAGGTTGTCCCAGCCTTGTGGTATAATCCAATGGCTCATGTTCAATACAAGTGACCGGCACTTTAACCTTTCCGTCCTTTCATTAAAAGTGCCAATAAGTGCCGGTCACTTTGGTAGGCCCCTTGGGGGGATGCGTGCTTAGAGCAAGGAGGCGCGACAATGCCTATCTCTGAAGAAGCGCTTGTGCGCGATTTTATTGTAGTGGACGAATGGACCACAGTCCAGGAGGCGCGCGACCAGGTCGCCGCAACCAAAAACAACCGGACCTACATTGTCGTCAGACTGGATAACGGTCAATATGCCGTATTGCGCTTGAATGAACTGATCCAGGTGCTGAAGGAGCACAGCGAGACGTTGGCGCCAGAGATACTGGAGGCTTCGCTGAACGATGTACCTGACCTGCTTCCTCCTCGGGCCGCGAATGGGGTTGAGCAAGCCAGCATAGGCACCGGACGTGCCAAGATGCTGCTTAACAAGATGCCCGGCAAACGCCTGGTTGTACTGGCAGGCGGTCAGGTGGTGGGCCTGCTGACGGTGCAAGTACGCGGGGTGTTGGCGGATGTGGACCTGGATTGGCTCAATCAGCCCGTGCCTGATACGGAGGTGCACGAGGCCGCCAGGCCGATGCCATCAGCACCCAAGGGCCTGCCCGGCACATTACGCCCCGAAGAGGCAGAAGAGATGGTGGAGGAACCGCCCGCGCCGGTCGAAAAGCGCTGGATCAACGCCGAGATTCAGGATCACGACCCGGCCGAATCGCTGCAGATGGGCGAGGTTTACACACTGGCCTTCGACGTGGATACTGAGTTGCGAGACACGGCGGTGGGAGGAGGAGTGTTTGGTTACCGCTTCCAGGCCGACGAGCAACTGGTGGAACTGACCGTCCAGCTTTCAAGCGACGATTTTGAGATTTACACCGGTTCGCAGCAACTCCGGGTGCCACGCACAGGCAAATCCAAGGGGAAAGCCCGCTTCGACATTGAGCCGAAGTATGAAGGTGAGGGCATTATCAACGCTGTTTTCCTCAAGGAGGGCAATTTTGTCCAGCTTCTCACCCTCAAACTCAGCACCGGGGTCCCGGGGCGGGTAGGCGTGTTGTCGGCCGAGACTCTAGGCCGCCCGGTGGACGCTGCCTTCGCTCTCCAACCCCGGGACGTAAACCTGACCATCCTGAACACCGGGACCGGTTTCCAGGTCATTATGTCCGGCGCGGTGGGGGCGATGGCCACGCTGCCCATCACGCTGCCCCAGCTCGACCAGATGATCAACCAGGTACGCCAGGAACTACGGGACATCGTCTATTTGGAGGCAGGTCCCAATAAAGCGCGCGTCTACCAGGCGGGGATCGACATCCCGCCGGCAGCCAACCAGGTTGCACTGCAACGCCTGGCTAAAACCGGCTTCCGGCTGTATCAGCGCATTTTCTACGGCCCGGCCGCCGATTCGCAGGCTAATCTCCTGGGGGATAGGCTGCGCGAGATGGCCCAGAAGGAGATGCTCAAGATTCAGATTTTCTCTCAGCAATTCATGCTGCCCTGGGGCATTCTGTACATGGCCGACGAATACGATCCGAATCAGGTTGACCCGGAGTTGTTCCTCGGCCTCAAGCACATCATCGAGCACATCCCACTCCAGCAGACGATGCAGGTCATCGATGGCAGGATCGACAGCCGTCCCAGCCTGGCGATCAGCCTCAACGTCAACACCGACATAGACCAGCAGATGGGGGTGCCGCTGATCACCAACCAGGTGAAGTATTGGGATAAGATCAGCCAGAAGGGGGGGACCCAGGTGGTTGTGCGTAAGTCTAAGGACGAAGTGACGCAAGCCCTGGCCGACGCCTCCACCTCTGACCGGATCCTCTATTTTTATTGTCACGCCATCTCCAAATCGCTGGCCGAAGGAGGTGGGCCCGATGCTTCGACCCTGGTGCTGAGTGGTGGCGGACGCCTGACATTGGGGGATCTAAACATAGAGGCACCACTCAAGAAGGTCCTGCCGGGCGCGCCACTGGTCTTCATCAACGCCTGCGAATCGGCTGAGCTATCGCCTCTGTTCTACGACGGATTCGTGCCTTACTTTATGGCGAAGGGCGCGCGGGGTGTCATCGGCACCGAATGTGAAACGCCCGCTCTGTTTGCCGCCGAATGGGCCCAGCGCTTCTTCGACCATTTCCTGGCCGGGAAATCATTGGGCCAGGCCTTCCTGGACCTGCGCCGGGAGTTTTATTACAAACATAACAACCTGATGGGGCTCCTGTACGCCTTGTATTGCGACGGCGACACCCAGATTGCCCCCGGCCTGCAACTGGCCTGAGCGCATCCAGGTATCACCAATTTACCAATTTACCAATTTACCAACCTCACCACTTCACCAAGGAAAGGACAAACCCGATGCCCGAACAACTCCCTGAAAAACCCACACCTGAGGCTGTGGCCGATCCTGCGATACGCCGCCTCCGGGAGTATGTGTCAGCGTTAATGGCCTTGATTGTTATCTTAGGTGCGGTGGTGATGGTGATCCAGGCCTTCAACCACCTGGGCACACCCGACGAGTTTGCGCGGGTGAAGGATTTGCTGCTGTTCGTCAACCCCCTGTTGGGCGTTGTCATCGGCTATTATTTCAACAGAGCGACCAGCGAGGCGCGCGCCGAAACCGCCGAAACGACAGCCAAAGGCGCGATGGCCAACGCGCAACAGGCAGCCGAGGCGCGCAATATGGCTGAGGCCGAGGCCAAGGAAGCCAAGAGTGAGGCACAGGAAGTCAAAGGTGCCTTAAAAGAGGTCGGCCAGGCAGCCGAGAAGATGCTGGCTCAGGTGCCAGCGCCAGCGGTTGGTGTCCTCGGCGCGGAGGAAGGTGGTGAGCCTGTCGAGGACGCGCGACTGGAGCTTAAAATGGCTTGGAACCGTGCCAAACGTCTCATTGAGTGACCCCTGTTTCGATTGGATAGTGCGCAGCGATGACAAGCCAAACAGACATTCCACAACCGGTTAGTGTGGACCTTTTGAAGGCTACTTTCGACCGCGGGCTGGCAGCGGTCGTCCTACTGGTAACCGCCCCCCTGTTCGGATTGGGAACGTTGGCTATCTTGATCGATGGGCTGATGTGGCGCGAGGACAGTGGACCAATTTCCCATCGAGAGATCCGGGTCTCGGCCGGGCGCCAGTTCTCCCTGTTCAAGTTCCGCACCATGCAGGTGGGTGCGATTGAGGAGGCTCGCCAGCAGGGGTTGACGGTCAAATATCTGGAGCGGGCGAACCGGGGCCATACGCGGGTAGGCCATTATCTACGTCGCTGGTACCTGGACGAACTGCCGCAGGTGATCAACATCCTACGGGGCGAGATGAGTTGGGTCGGCCCTCGGCCTCCGGCTCCCTTTGAGTACGAGCGCGAGTTGTCGGAGGGGAACGTGCGCAAGCGGCTGGCACGGGCGGGCCTGGTGGGGCTGCAGCAAGCAAACAAGGGACGCACGCGGGGCTTTGACGAAGAGATCGCGCTGGATTACGAATACGTGAGGCGGGTGAGAGAGATGAGTCCGGTGCAGCGGCTGGTCTACGACGTATCGATTCTATTGCGCACCTTGCGGGTGCTGGTGGAGGGAAAGGGGCTATAGGGTCTATGGATTTCACCCAATTCGCTCAGGCTGTCCAAAACAACGTGGCCCAGGTCATCATCGGCAAGGCCGACGTGACAGAGTTATTGCTGGTGGGACTCTTGATCGAGGGGCATGTGCTTCTGGAAGATGTGCCCGGCATCGGCAAGACGACGCTGGCTAAGGCAATGGCGCGTAGCCTGGATTTCTCCTTTGCCCGCATCCAGTTCACACCAGATCTGTTGCCCAGCGATGTGACCGGCATCAATTATTACAATCAAAAGCGCCAGGAGTTTGAGTTTCGCCCGGGGCCTGTGCTGAGCCAGTTACTTCTGGCCGACGAGATCAACCGGGCCACACCCCGCACCCAATCCAGCCTGCTGGAGGCTATGCAGGAACGCCAGGTGACAGTGGACGGTCAAACCTATCCCCTCCCCCGTCCCTTTTTGGTCATGGCGACCCAAAACCCGATTGAACTGGAAGGCACCTTTCCTCTGCCAGAAGCCCAGTTGGACCGTTTTTTGATGCAACTGCAGTTAGGCTATCCCAGCGAGACCGAAGAAGATGAGATTCTGCTGCGCTATCAGCGGGATGACCCCCTGGAGGAATTGCGGCCAGTGGCCTCGACGGCCGATGTGCTGGAGCTTCAGCGCCAGGTAACAGAGATCCACGTGAATACTGATGTGCGCCACTACATTTTACAAGTGGTGCGGGCCACGCGGGAACATGAGGCGGTGGAGTTGGGAGTGTCACCCCGGGGGACCCTGGCTCTTTTCAAAGCCAGCCAGGCGCTGGCCGCATTGCGAGGCCGCACCTATGTCATCCCCAGCGACGTGCAGCACCTCTGCCCGCCTATCCTGACCCACCGGGTCCACATCAACCCGCAGGTTCGTTTACGGGGGCGCACGCCTCCCCAGGTGGTGGCCAGTATTGTCGAGGCAGTCCCGGTGCCAGTGGTAGAATGAGTCACGGAGGCAAATGACCAGCGATGCGGATTAGGGCCTGGCCAGAAGAAGTGCTGTCTGCTGCTTCTCAAAGCTCAGATGGCGAAGAGGCAGAGCCGCGCAATCTTTACCAGCGTACGCTGAGGGAACTGGGTAGAGGTCGCTATTTAGATCTGGAGAAGGATACACAGTTCAGCGAGGCCTGGATTCTGCTGGGCTTGTTGCTGGCACTGGCTGGGCTGGCTCTCGACAACCGGCTCTTACTGGCAACGGCGGTGACACTCTTCGTGGTAATAGGGGTCAGTTGGGCCTGGAGCCAACTCAGCCTCTTTGGCTTGCATTACCGGCGTCATTTCAGTGAAACCCGTGCCTTTCTGGGTGAGAAAATTGAGTTGACGCTGGAAGTGCGCAACCAGAAAATCTTGCCCCTCACCTGGCTGGAGATTACGGATACATTCCCGCCGGGCTTACCCCTGGATCGAGGCGAAATCGTGATCAATCGTGCCAGCAATCTGGGGGAATTCCACACTTTTTGGATGCCGGGTGCTTTCCAACGCATGACGCGCCGCTTCACAATCCAGTGTGCGCAAAGGGGTTATCACGCTTACGGTCCCGAGACGATCAACACGGGTGACGGTTTTGGCCTTTTCAGCCGCAAAGTGCTCGGTGCCCGGCGAGATCGCATCATCATCTACCCTCGACTCTATTCTGCAGCCGAGTTGCGATTGCCCGCCAAGAACCCGTTTGGGGAACGGGGCTCGAAGCTGCAACTCTTCGAAGATCCTTTGCGCACGGTTGGGATTCGCGAATGGCAGCCATATGACACCCTGCGCCGGGTGCATTGGAAGGCCACTGCCCGCTACCAGCATATGCTCAGCCGGGTTTACGAGCCCAGCGAGGAACCGCAGGTTTTAATTTTTCTGAACGTGGCTACCATGGTCCGTCATTGGCAGGGGAGCATTCCTGAATTACTGGAGCGGACGATCAGCGTGGCCGGCAGCCTGGCGGCCGTCTGCACTGAACAGCGCCTGCCGGTGGGGTTGATTGCCAACGGTTTCCTGCCCGGCAGCGATCAGCCCTTGCGTTTGTTACCAGGCCGCAGTCCCGACCAACTGCTGCGCATTTTAGAGCTGTTGGCGGCCGTTACCTCCTTTGCCACCAAGTCCATCGAAGAGCTGCTGCTGCAAGAAGCACCCCGGGCCCCCTGGGGTGCAACGCTGCTGGTAGTCACTGCCGTTGCTCACGACGACCTGCTGGCGAGCCTGATGGATCTGAATCAAGCAGGACGACAGGTTGTGCTCTTTACTCTGGCCGAACAGCCACCTACCCAGCAACTGCCGGGTATTTTAGTCTATCATTTACCGCATTTAGTGGACGACCTGATTGCGCCTCAGGAGGTAATGGCCTGATGCTGCTCACGGACCGTCGCCGAAGGTTGATCTATTTCTGCCTGGCCGGTATGGAAATGACCTGGTTCACGCCTTTCTTTCTTCTCGTCTTCCAGCCGGCGGACGGAAGAGTGCCTTTCGTCGTTTTCCTGGAACTCTTTGGGGTACTGCTGGCGTTCATGCTGATTCTCGAACTTCTGAATCTCCTTCAGGTGGATTGGCCCTTTTACGAGTTGGCGGTAGTGGGTCTGATCGTGCTCAGCGGTTTGCTGCTGGTGCGCTTGTGGCTCTATGGGAACGCGGCGCCGGGCAGTTTCGCCTGGCTGGGCAACACGCTGGTCGCTTTGTTTAACCTTCAACAAGGCGTGCGGCCGGAATTGGTGTTGATCCTGACCAATGTGCTCTTGTGGCAACGAGCGGCCAATGCCACCAGTCGGGATATAGGATTTTTCAGCGTAGGCTTCAGCTTCCGGTTGGGGGTGCTTTTACTGCTTGTGAGCGCCGGCCTACTCAACTACTTCACGGGCCAGAACACACTGCCCTTTCTCTGGCTTTATTTTGGCCTGGGTTTGACAGCCTCCGCTCTGGCTCGGACCTACGAGAGAGCGACCGGCGCGCAGAGTGCTGGCTCGCTGCCGTCGTTGCCCCGGTTGGGGCAGTTGCTGCTGGCGGTGGGGGCGACCGTGGGCGGTGCTGTCGGGTTGTCCCTGTTCTATACGCCGGACCGGGTGAACGCGGCTCTGGCAGCCTGGCTGAAACCACTGTGGACGGTAGTGAGTCCCCTGCTGCAAATATTGTTGAAAGTTTTGTTCTGGGTGTTGGAGCCTATCTTGATCTGGCTGGCCGGGCTATTGACCCGACTGTTTGCCGGGCTGGATTTGTCAGCCGCCGAAGAATTGCTCGAGCGTCTTCGCCAGAGCACTGCCAGAGGGCAGGTGCCGGAGCCCGGGGAGGTAACGCCTGTCGCTTTGCCGCCCTGGGTGTGGATCGTTATGCACTATTTCTTGATCCTGCTGGCGATTGTCGTGGCATTGGGCCTGGTGATGCTTTTCCTGGACAGAATTCGGGTCAAGCCCGGCCGGGAGGAAGCTGAGGAGGAAAGCGGCGAAGAGATTACGCTGGGTGGCCCCATGTTGGGCCGGGGAGTGCGCTGGCTGCGCGATGTGGCCGGGCTGGTGAGACGTTTTGGTCTGAGTCGCCAGTTGTTGGCAGCCATTTCCGTGCAGAATATTTACGCCAATTTGTGCCGCCTGGCCAGGCAACGAGGCTATCCCCGCCGCCCATCCCAGCCGCCTGATGATTACCTGCCGGTCTTGGCGCGTGCCTTTGTCGGGCAGGAGGAAGCGCTGGCGCGCATTACGGCCACCTATATGCAGGTGCACTACGGCGACCAGCCGGTTACCGCTGCCGAGCTGGTTCGATTGCGCCAGGACTATCAACGGGTGCGGAAGGCGGAGAAACAAGAACGCCCGGAGCAGCTTTCTACAAACAGGCCCTGATTATGGTGAAGTGGAACGACGAGGTCAGCGGTAACAAAGGAAAATGGCGCACGCTGCTGCTGCTGTCACTGGCTGAGTTGCTGGGGATGGCTGTCTGGTTCTCGGCTTCGGCCGTCGTCCCTGCTCTCACCGCAAGCTGGCATCTCGACGAGGCCGGGCGAGCATGGCTTACCATGTCGGTGCAGATCGGATTTGTCGTCGGGGCTTTCGGGTCGGCGCTGCTGAACCTGGCCGATCGGGTCCCCGCTCGCTGGCTTTTTGCCGCGGCGGCGCTGTCCGCCAGCCTGGCGACGGCACTGATCCCGGGACTGGCGATGGGTCCCGGCTTCGCACTTCTCATGCGCTTTCTCACCGGGCTTTTTCTGGCCGGCGTCTACCCGGTCGGCATGAAAATTATGGCGACGTGGACCAGAGAAGATCGGGGGCTGGGAATCGGGCTGCTGGTGGGCGCTCTTACCCTCGGCTCGGCCGTACCCCACTTGCTCAAGGCCTTAGGCGGAGTAGGTGACTGGCGCCTGGTGCTGTATCTGGCAGCCGGGCTGGCCGCACTGGGAGGGCTGATCGCGGCGCTATTTGTGGACGAGGGACCCTATCGCACGCCAACGCCGCGCTTCAACTGGAAATACGTGGGCGAAGTCCTGAGTGAGCGGGAAATTGTGTTGGCGAACCTGGGTTATCTGGGCCATATGTGGGAGCTTTACGCGATGTGGGCCTGGGTGCCAGTGCTCCTGCTGGCCAGTTTTCAGATCAGCGGCGTAAGCCCAACCTGGGCGAGCCTGGCGGCTTTCGCGGTCGTCGGTACGGGAGGCATTGGGAGCCTGGTTGCCGGGCAGTTGGCGGATCGACTGGGGCGCACTACCCTTACCAGGGTGTCGTTGCTTGTCAGCGGCACGTGTGCCCTCGCGGTGGGCAGGCTATACGGTGGTAATCCGGCCTGGCTGTTTGCCCTGTGCCTGGTCTGGGGCCTGGCCGTGGTGGCCGATTCAGCCCAGTTCTCGGCCTGCGTCAGTGAGTTATGCCAGGCTCAGTACGTGGGCACAGCCCTGACTTTGCAGACCAGCCTGGGCTTCATGCTGACACTGATTACCATCCGGCTGATCCCTTCTCTCGAACAGCGGGTCGGCTGGGAATGGGCTTTTGCCTTTCTGGCGCTTGGCCCGGCGGTGGGGGTCTGGGCTATGAGCGCCTTGCGGCACTCCCCGGCCGCAGTCCGGTTGGCCGGTGGCCGAGGTTGAAGGGCCTTAGCACTTGTCCAGAAATGACTTAGTACTTTTGCAATCAGTTTACGCCTGATTTGCCTACTAAAATGCAAAGTTATTATTGGACAAGTACTTAGCACTTGTTGTGAGCCATCCCTTTGCTTGGAGTCAAAAAAGTACGGTTTAAGCTCAAAGCATCAGAAGGAGGGATGAGTTATGACCACACTTGAACACGGCATTTTGATCAAGGCTCCGGCTGACATAATTGAAGCCATCGCGATTGATGG
>JAHELX010000923.1 GCA_024643945.1 Anaerolineales bacterium | reverse complement strand
CCAATACCACTCGAGACACCAGTCCTCGTGTAACTGTTCATAGGCCAGCAATGCTCCGCAGATTGCCTCGGTAAATGGCCACCAAATCTTCTTGTCGGCGTTTTTCCAGTAGGGCGGCTCCCTACCCTCCACATCGATGCCCAGGAACAGCCCCCCGTATTCCGGGTCCCAACCCTTCTCAAAACAGGGGCGCATGGCTGCGGCTGCCTGACGCGCCCGAACGGGTTCTCCAATCCGGGTAAAGTTGTGAATCTGGAACCAGAGGCTTTCAATGGCATGGCCGGGCACCATTGCCCGCCCGGCGGGCGTATCCCACACCCGGTTGTCCAGCCCCAGGTATTCCAGCAGCACCCCGCGGTCGGCGCGATAAAAATGATCCAGCACATCCCGTCCGTAGTTCAAGCCTGCGCTGAGAATAGCCTCATCTTGCAATTCGTGTCCCAGTTCAGAAAACATTAACGAGAATTGCATGGCCTCACGCTGCGGCTTCATACCCGGCGGAGTCGGATAGGGTGCTGTCTTATAGGTCCCCGGATGTGCCAGTCGCTTCAGGCAGGTATGGGCAGTTTCGCGGGCGATGTCCAGCGCTTCCTCATCGCCCGTCATGCGGAAGTACTCGACCAGGCCATAGATGGCAAACGCATCGGTGACGATGCTATTTTCCCCGACCACGACCTCATTGCCGGTTTCGTCCACCACAAAGACCCAGTATCCCGGGTCATCGCGCCCGCAGCGTTTCAGGAAGCGATACTGATTGGCCGCAGCCTGCCACCAGGCCTCTTTGGTGTCCGCGCCGACAACTTCAGCATATTGATCGGCGATGCGATTAACCAGGGCTGAGAAAGTCCACAGGGCCCTGGCATTCGACCAGATGTACTTGTCGTGACTGAGGATCGAGCCGTCGTCGGCCAGGCAAGTCCACATCCCGCCGTTTTCCCAGTCCACGCTGTACCGGATCCAAAACGGCATAACATCTTGTGTCAAATGGCGGAGGAGAAAGATCTGTAACTCAGGTAAGTTCATCTGAGGTTCAACTGGAGGCCATCTATTCAATGCCAGCCAACTCCAGCTCATGGGCGCGATGGCAACTGACATACTGGTTAGGAGAGATTTCCTCCAGGATGGGTGTTTGGGCGGAGCAAAGGTCAACTGCATACGGGCAGCGGGGATGAAAATAGCATCCCGAGGGTGGATTGGCTGGGCTGGGCACATCCCCCTCCAAAGGCTTCATCTTTGAGCGCACTCGAGGATCCGGCACCGGCACCGCTGATAAGAGGGCAGCCGTATAGGGATGTTTGGGGTGATAGAAAAGCATTGCGGTTGGAGCCGTTTCGACAATCTTACCCACATACATCACTACCACGCGATCCGTGATGTGTTTGACCACACTCAAATCGTGCGCTACAAACAGGTAGGTTAACTGAAGTTTTCGCTGCAGCTCCAGCAGCAGATTGAGTACCTGGGCTTGAACCGAGACGTCCAGGGCCGAGACTGGCTCGTCGGCTACTACCAGACGCGGATGCAGGGCGAGGGCGCGGGCAATGACGATACGCTGGCGCTGGCCGCCGCTAAAAGCGTGGGGGAAGCGTCGCATATACTCGGGCCGGAGGCCAACCAGGCCCAATATCTCTGCCACTCGCTCGGTGCGCTCCTGACGATTCTTCATCCCGTTGACCAATAAGGGCTCGCCCACAATGTCAAGCAGGTTCATACGGGGATTGAGCGAAGCAAAGGGGTCTTGAAAAATCATTTGCATCTCGCGTCGCAGAGGGCGAATTTCGTCCTCTGGCAGCGTGGCAATGTCAACCGTCTGGCCCGACTGCGTGCGAAAGAGTATCTTGCCCCCGGTGGGTTTGAACGCCCGCAAAATGCAGCGCGCTGTGGTAGTTTTGCCGCAGCCACTCTCACCCACCAGGCCCAGAGTTTAGCCTTCATTGATGGAAAAGCTTACCCTATCCACCGCGCGAACATGCCCAACGACTCTCTTGAAAAAGCCTTTTTTGATGGGGAAATACTTCTGCAGGTTGTTGACTTCGAGAAGGGCCTGGCCGTTTTGAGATGCTGTTGTCACGCCGCCGCCTCCATCTCCTCCGCCACATCGTGATACAGAAAACAACTGGCTGACTGTTTCTCATTGACCGGTTGCAGGCTGGGAAGTCGCTGGTCGCAGACTCCGACCATGAACTCTATGCAGCGTGGGTAGAAAGGACAGCCTGCTGGGCGATTGAACGGGTGCGGTATAGAGCCTTCGATGGTTGGTAGTTGTGTCCGAGTCTCTGATTGCACAGAGGGGATTGATCTCAGCAGGGCTTTTGTGTAAGGATGCTGTGGATTATGATAAATATCATCCACTGGCCCTGTCTCCACCACGCGGCCCAGGTACATTACTACGACGTAGTCGGCCATTTGAGCAATGACGCCCAGGTCGTGGGTGATGAAAATAATCGAGGTATTATGCTGTTGCTGCAATGAGCGTAGCAGGTTGAGAACCTGAGCCTGGGTGGTG
>JAHELX010000222.1 GCA_024643945.1 Anaerolineales bacterium | reverse complement strand
GGCGGGGGGTCCCTATACTGGGGACGAGGGCAGCCTCATTACGCTGACCGGCAGGGGCTCCGATCCTACCAGCGACCCGTTGATTTATTCCTGGGACCTGAACTACGATGGTAGCTTTGAGACACCTGGTCGGGTTGTCAGCCACACCTGGCCCGACGACGGCGTGTATTCCGTCACTCTGCGCGTTGACGATGGGCGGGGGGGCGTAGCGACCGACGAGGCCAGGGTCGAGGTGAACAATGTGCCTCCCACTGCTAATGCTGGACCCGACCGCTCAGTTGTTGAAGGGACTCCTATTACCTTCAGCGGCAATGCCGTTGATCCTGGCGCGGACACTTTTAGCTTCGAGTGGGACTTTGACTACGATGGCTTCACATTCGATGTGCAAGCCACCGGGCAGACGGTTACCACCACTTACTCCAATCCGGGTATCTACACCGTTGCCCTGCGCGTCACCGACGACGACGGCGGTAGAGGCCTCGATACCGCCCAGGTTACCATCGGTAATGCACCTCCCACTGCTGAGGCGGGGGGTCCCTATACTGGGGACGAGGGCAGCCTCATTACGCTGACCGGCAGGGGCTCCGATCCTACCAGCGACCCGTTGATTTATTCCTGGGACCTGAACTACGATGGTAGCTTTGAGGCACCTGGTCGGGTTGTCAGCCACATCTGGCCTGACGATGGTGAGTACATAGTCACCCTGCGTGTTGACGATGGGCGGGGGGGCGTAGCGACCGACGAGGCCAGGGTCGAGGTGAACAACGTGCCCCCCACCGCCAGTGCTGGTGGCCCTTACACGGCAACGGTGGGCATCATGGTAGCACTTACAGGCAGCGCCACTGATGTGCCTTCTGACACATTGACCTATGCCTGGGATTTGGACTACGATGGCTTATTTGATGATGGGCTAGGGCTAGTGGTGACTCACGTCTGGACGACGACAGGAATCTATACTGTGGCATTACAGGTAGACGACGGTGATGGGGGAGTTACTACTGACCCAGCCACAGTAGAGGTCAATAGTCTGTATCCTTTTGCTTGGCTGGGAATCCCTTGTTTCCTGGTTCTAGGCAAGCGGGTCCTCTCTCCGAGGAGGAGGAAGACTTGCAATTGAATACCTCTGGCTGTACGTACAGCCAGATTGTGAGGATCGGAACCTGCCGCCCGATGCGGCGGGTTTTTGATTCGACGGAGCATGCCGGTCAGAAGCTCGGGTTGTGCGTCTGATTTCCAAGTGGTATACTTCGCATCGTGGTAGATGTAATTAGCCAACTGATTTTGCGGTCTGCACTTGTCCAATAATAACTTTGCACTTCAATCAGCAAATCAGGTGTAAATTGATTGCAAAAGCACCAAGTTATTTCTGGACCAGTGCTTCGAAGGAGTGGTTTGAGGATGATGAATAGTGAATTGACGATTATCGGCGGTGGCTTGGCCGGTAGCGAGGCTGCCTGGCAGGCTGCCGAACGGGGCGTGCAGGTGACGCTCTACGAGATGCGACCGATCCGCAACACGCCTGCCCACGTCAGTGACCGGTTGGCTGAGTTGGTTTGCTCCAATTCGATGGGGGCACGCTCAGTAGACCGGGCCATGGGATTGCTGAAGGAAGAGATGCGACGGCTGGGTTCATTAATCATCGCCTGCGCCGAAGCTGCTGCCGTACCGGCGGGAGCTGCGTTGGCGGTGGATCGGGAGGTTTTCGCCGAGGCGGTCACCGCACACATTGCCCAGCATCCTAATATTGAGCTTCGTCGCCAGGAGGTGACGCACATTCCCGATGGGCCGGTCATCATCGCCACTGGCCCTCTCACCGCGGATGCACTAGCAAATGAAATAGTTGCTCTCACCGGCGAGGACCATCTCTCCTTTTTCGATGCAATGGCACCTATTGTGGAAGCTGAATCCATCAACATGGACGTCGCCTTCCGCGCCAGTCGTTATGGTCGAGGTGAGCAAAACGAGGGTGATTACATTAACTGCCCGATGACAAAGGAGGAATACGACGCCTTCGTAGACGCCTTATTGACGGCCGAAGTCATCCCGTTGCGTGACTTCGAGCGGGAAGATCAGCGCTTCTTTGAAGCTTGCCTGCCGATAGAAGTGTTGGCTGCTCGAGGGCGCGATGCGTTGGCTTTTGGTCCACTGCGCCCGGTGGGGCTGACTGACCCGCGCACAGGATGCAGGCCTAATGCAGTTGTGCAGTTGCGCCAGGACAACCTGGTCGCGACGCTTCATAATATCGTCGGCTTTCAGACTAACCTACGCTGGGGTGAGCAAAAACGTGTCTTCCGTATGATCCCTGGCCTGGAAAATGCGGAGTTTATGCGTTATGGCCAGATGCATCGCAATACCTTCATCAATTCGCCGATCTTGCTGGACGAGACGCTTCGCTATCAGGGAGACAGGAAATCAGGAAATCGGGGGTTCAGGGAATCGGGGAATGAGGATAATCGTATGACCCCTGATTCCCTGGCTCCCGATTTCTTGATCCGACCCCTTTGGTTTGCTGGGCAGGTCACCGGCACCGAAGGCTATGTGGGTAGCGCAATGGGTGGTCTGGTTGCCGGGCTCAACGCGGTCCGTTTTCTGCGGGGCCAGGCTCCGTTGGTCTTCCCCGAAACTACAATGATCGGCGCCTTGCTACGCTACATCTCCCATGCGGACCCCAAGGATTTTCAGCCGATGAAAGCTAATTTTGGTCTGATGCCGCCGTTGGAGAAGAGGGTGCGTCGTAAGCAAGAACGTTATCAAGCCTACGCTCGTCGGGCCTTGGCTAGTTTGGAGTTGGCCATCAACAAGCTTGAAACGATAAGCCGGCCGATGGTGACTATGGCTGGCCATCGAAGTTAGTCTCATCGCGTTATTGATTTTCGTGTAGTCATATTGCTACATACCATAACCCGTCAACAAGCCAAAACGCAACATAGACTACGCGAAGTGAGCGTTTCCATTGGTCGATGGGAGCTTGACGCCAATGCAACATCTCGAATTAGCTGCCTGGCTTCAAGAGCATAACGAGGCGCTCATCGCCTTATGCGAACAAGAAGACGCATTTAATGCGGCCCTGATCGAAAGCGTGTTAGAAACAGCCCGTACAGGCCGGGTGGATCATATGAATATGCTCGTCAAGCAAGCTGTTAAGCAGGCGCTAAGGCAGGAAGTCCCCCTGGATCGGCTACTCAGGAAGTCACGACGACTAAAAGAAGCGATATGGGATCAATTGAAACAGGGGGAATTGTCCGCATCTCAAACGCTGGCGCTTATTGAAGCCACCGAACCCATCTTTTCCAGGCTCATCCAAATTGCCACGCACACTTACATTGAATTCATCCAGCAAATGCAAGATGCATTGGCCTCTGAAATCGCCCGCCTGCACAGCGAAACCGAACGGCGAGTAATGAATCGCATGGCTGATTTGACCCGTGCCAATATCGAACTGAGCAAACTGGAGAAAGCCCGGACCGACTTCATCGGTATTGCCGCTCATGAATTGAAAACGCCGCTCACTTTGATCCAAGGCTACGCCAATATGCTGCGGGAGATGAATTTGGAGGCCAACAACGCTACGGGAGCGATGCATATTTTGGAAGGTATTTTGCATGGCAGCGAACGGCTCAGTGCCGTTGTCGAAGACATGCTCGACGCGTCGGTTATTGACACCAACGCTCTCTCCCTACGCATCGAAAAGGTGTCTCTGTCCCAGACTGTTGACCTGGTCGTGACGCAAAACGAGCGTTACTTCAAAGAGCGCAACCTGACGGTTCATGTGGGAGACCTCAACAATCTGCCTCAGGTTGAAATGGATCGCCGGCGGCTGCATCAAATCCTGGTCCATCTACTGAACAACGCCATCAAATACACACCCGATAGAGGTAAAGTGTTCATCGAAGGACGTGTCCTGCCCAATACCCGGCCCATGGGAGGGAATTCGATAGGAGTGGCTAGATTCGTGGAGATAACGTTTCGCGACACTGGCATTGGCATCGCACCAGAGGATCGGGAACGCATCTTCGATAAATTCTACCGGGTAGGCAAATCCACCCTCCATTCCACTGGCAAGGTGAAATTCAAAGGGGCTGGCCCCGGGTTGGGGTTGCCGATCGCGAGAGGATTGGTGGAGGCGCATGGGGGGCGTCTGTGGGTTGAGAGTCCCGGTCACGACGAGGTCAATTGTCCGGGCAGTACTTTCCATTTGCTTCTGCCTATCCGGGCGATGCCCAAGCCGGGTATCAGTGTCAAGTGGAGCGAGCCCCCCAATGCATAGCACTTGTTAGTAGCGGGTGATCTGTCTACCTTTTGCTTGTTTCGAATTATCTGAAGAGGGAGTGTCCAAAGCGTGACGAGTAGTGGAATCCCCGTCATCACCAGTTCACGTAACCAGCGGATTGTCGAGGCCCGAAAACTGGGGCAACGCAAGCACCGGCGACGCCAGGGGCGTTTCTTGGTCGAAGGGTTGCAACTGCTTCACATGGCGCTCGACGCCGGTGCGCAGCCTATTGAGGCCTTTTATTGCGAGAGGCAATTTGTGGGGAATGAAGCACCTGCCTTGTTGGAGCGCTTTCACCAAGCTGGCGCCAAGTTGGTGGCTGTGTCACCACCAGTAATGGAGACGCTGTCGGAGCGTGACACTTCCCAAGGCATCGTAGCTACCTTCGCAATGTTTGAAGCGAAGCTTCAAACATTGCGTCTAACCGGGCGCGAATTAGTCGTGGTAGTGGATCGGCTGCAGGACCCCGGCAACCTGGGGACCCTCATCCGCACCGCCGACGCCGTCGGTGCGGCAGCGATGATCTTGATTGAGCCCTGTGTGGATCCCTTCGACCCAAAAACGGTACGAGGCACAATGGGGTCACTGTTCAATGTCCCGTTGGTCCAGACATCAGATGTGCCGGGCTTTTCTACGTTTTTGCGCGAAAAAGGGTTGCACGTGGTAGCGGCAGATGCCAAACTGGGAAAAGCGTGGGGTGAAGGCCTCTGGGAGGGCGGAGTTGCGTTGATTTTGGGCAATGAGGCACGAGGATTGTCAGACGACGTACGCCCACATGTGGAAGCATGGGCAGGCCTGCCTATCGTAGGCAAGGCAGAATCGCTCAACGTCGCCGTAGCTGGCGGCGTGCTGATGTATGCCTGGCTACGGACGAATCTGGGAGAACAGGGCAGCAGTCAGAATCAGGCTACCAGCGCACAGCAATGCGTAAGCCAGGATGACCAGCAAGGTCGCGCTGGTCAACAATAAGCGTTTGACCGGTTTCGGCCAGTCGTGGGGTGCGAGCATTTTTCGACCTCGTGTGGAGCTTTGTGATATCTGCATTACACCACCTTTTATTGCACTTTGCTTGACACGTCTCCTGCCGAGTCCCAACGCATGCCCCACTATCACCCGATGGAAAGGCAATGAACAACCAGACTCTAGTGACTATGCTGTTGGTGCGAGTGCAAGAATGGTTGAATCCATTTTCAATATGACACTCGCTATATATTAAACGTAACAACTGGACAAATTCGTCCATAAGAGATATCTCATTAAAGAAAACCCCCAAGATTTGACAAAGTTGCTGCTGTCTGAAAGGCAATTTCGCCTATGCCATTGCCCAAAAACTTCCAATTCTCTGCTACCAGCTTGCAAGACTACGTAGATTGCCCAAGGCGCTTTCAATTGCGCTACTTACTCCAGATTGCCTGGCCGGCGCCCGAGGCAGAGCCAATCAGCGAGCAACAACGACATGGCCGGTTGGCCCGTGACTTCCATCAGCTCGTCCACCAGCATTTGCTGGGTCTTCCGACCGAAATCCTGTCGGCTTCGGTGCGCGACCCTGACTTGGAGCGATGGTGGAAGGCCTACCTGGCTTATGTCCCCACCTTTGGCGGTGCTCAAGTGATACCCGAGATCGGCTTGTCGGCTCCATTAGCCGGACATCGCGTGATGGCGCAATACGATGCCATCATGGTAAGTGATCGGCACTCCACCGCACAGAAGGAAGCACCGGGGACGGCGCTTGAACATCGCACCGCGGCGTTTCTCATTATTGATTGGAAAACTTACCGTCAGCGTCCCTCCCGGGCATGGCTGGGCCGACGACTGCAAACACGCGTTTACCCAGCGATATTAGTGCAGGCGGGGGCATCGCTCACCGACAGGTCTGTTGATCCCGACGATGTAGAAATGCGTTATTGGCTGGCAGAGTATCCCAAGACCCCGGAAAGTTTTGCCTATGACGTAGCTACCTACCAGGCTGACCTGAACTATCTGTCTGCTCTTATCAATGAAATCGTCGAGCGTACCAGGGATAGCGGGCCCAGAGCCGAGTCTGCGCCGGCAGATGAACCTTGGCCTCTCACCACCGAAGTACGCCGCTGTCGTTTCTGCAATTATCGGTCGCTGTGTGAGCGTGGAGATGTCGCTGGCCCGCTGGAGGAATATGCGGCGAGCGACTACCAGGATCACCCTGCAGCCGATGAGCCCGACCTGGACTTCGATTTAGATTGGGGCCAGGTACAGGAAATTGCTTATTAGTGTCTATCCCAAAACCATCCGCCTATGATGAAATGATGAAATGACCCACTGGATCGATCCCCAACCTGTTGTAGTTCCAGATGCACTGCGTGACGCTGTCGGTGGGCACCTGCTGGTTGCGACAGCCTTGGCCCGCCGTGGTATCACCACGCCCGCTGCCGCCCGTGCCTTTCTGGACCCCAACCGCTACATGCCAACCTCCGCCACAGAACTGCCCGCCGTGGACCAAGCCACCGACCGTATTTGGCGTGCGTTGACGATGGGCGAGCGCATTGCTATCTGGGGCGACTTTGACGTGGATGGTCAGACCGCCACAGCTCTGCTGGTAGAAACGCTTCGAGAGCTCTCATCAACACCAGAGACGTCGCCTCGCTACCGGGTTCCGACGCGCGACCAGGGGCATGGCATCTACCTGTCTACACTGGATGAACTGTTGGACCAAGGCGTGACGCTACTCATCACCTGCGACACCGGTGTGGACGCCTTCGCCGCCATCCAGCGGGCGGCGGACAAGGGCTGCGACGTGATCGTGACCGATCATCACGATCTGCCCTCGAGTTTGCCTCCCGCGTTGGCCATTGTCAACCCTAATCGATTGCCGGCTGATCACCCACTGCACGAGTTACCCGGAGTCGGGGTGGCCTATAAGCTGGTTGAACACTTGCTGGACCAAACCGCTTGCGCCAACAGAGCTGAGGCAGCACTCGACCTGGTGGCATTGGGCATCGTGGCTGACGTGGCCACCCAGGTTGCCGACGTCCGCTACCTACTCCAGCGTGGATTGGAGGCCTTGCGTACGACGAATCGGGTAGGTCTGCGTGCTTTGATAGAGCAAGCAGAGCTACAGTCAGACGGTTTAACCGAAGAGCACGTGGCCTATCAGCTTGCCCCCCGGTTGAATGCTCTGGGCCGCCTGAACGACGCCAACCGCGGGGTGGAATTGCTCACCACCCAGGACATCGGTCGCGCTCGTATCCTGGCTGCCGAAATGGATGGCCTGAATTACCAGCGGCGGCTCATAACCGGGCAGGTGCTCCAGGCGGCTTTGGCCCAAGTCGAGCGTGACCCATCACTGCTAGATTACCGGGCATTGGTAGTGGCCGGGCACAATTGGCATCCTGGTGTCCTGGGGCTGGTCGCTAGCCGCCTGGCCAGGCAATTCGAACGGCCAGCGATCGCGCTTTCCCTCGCTGATGGTGACCCGGCACGTGGCTCGGCCCGCTCGGTGCCTGGCTGCGACATCCACGCCGCCCTGAAGCGCACTGCTGATTTGTTGCTTCGCTTTGGCGGGCATCCCGGTGCGGCCGGCATGGCCCTTGACCCATCCAACCTGGAGGCCTTTCGCAAGGTATTGTCCAGGTCGGTAGCGGCGGTGTGGGACCCTGCCGCCGCCTCACCTGGTCTTCAGATTGACGCCTATGTTTCGTTGGACGAATTGTCGCTGGACTTGGTGAGTGAGCTGGAGCGACTGGCTCCCTTCGGCCCAGGCAATCCTGCGGTACAGCTTGCTACCCGGGACCTGCGCATTCTCCAAGATGCAGTCATCGGGCGTGATGGAGAACACCGACGGCTAGTGGTCGCTGACGAAGAAGATACGCAGCAGACAGTTCTCTGGTGGCAGGGTGCCGATCAACCGTTGCCCGAGGGTCGCTTCGACCTGGCTTACTCGCTACGCGCCCGTGACTACAGAGGCGAAATGCAATTGCAGGTGGAATGGATAGATGCCCGCTCTCACAGTCCGGCCAGGGTCTTGCCGCCGCGCCGGGCGCGGACGGTCGTGGATTGGAGAGGGGAAGTTGACCCGAGTGCGGCATTGGATAAATTACCAAGGGATCGAGGAGAGTCAGGCAGAGCCATGGTGGTCTGGGTTGAGGCTGCAGATCAGAGCCTCCCGGAGGAGATAGTAGGCACAGACCGCCTGAGCCTAATCCCAGCGCCAGTGTTGGTCATCTTGACTGCACCGCCGGGCCCGGCTGAGTTGGCTCACGGCATACAAGTCGTGGACCCGACCACGGTGTACCTGGTTGCTGTCGAACCAGTGACCGGCCAACTCCGTCCCTTTGTAGAACGCCTGGCAGGAATGGTGAAGCATGATCTTCGGACTCGAAGCGGACAGGTAAACGTTCCGCGACTGGCGGCTGCCCTGGGACACCGCGAGGCGACCGTCCGCGTCGGTTTGGAATGGCTTAGCGCCCGCGGTGAACTGAGTATTGTCGAAAGTGGAGGAGATACAATAACGCTGCAAGCTGGGGGAGAGCTATCTCCGAATTTACCGGACCTGGAGGCTCGCCTGCGGCGCTTGCTAGATGAGACGGCTGCCTACCGCCGTCACCTGCGTTCGGCGCCGCTCGAGGCCCTGGGGATGTATTGATTCACAAGGTGACCCGCATCACTGCGTCAGTGTCAGTCAGATCGGGGAAGACGTAATCAGCGCCAGCAGCGCTGAGAACCTCCACCGGATAACTTCCAGTAGTGACGCCAATAGCGGCAACCCCCAGATGTTGCCCGCAGGTCACATCGGCAGGCGTGTCGCCGAAAATGACTACGTTCTTACCTAGAAAAGTGTAGCCGGTCAAAGCTTGAGCGCGAGCAATTGCCACAGCCGGCAACTGTGACCGCTCAGGGCGGTCACTGCCATACGCGCCGACGCAGAAGATGGCCGGGTCAAGGCCGACCGCAC
>JAHELX010000922.1 GCA_024643945.1 Anaerolineales bacterium | reverse complement strand
CTTTCGCCTTCACCGGCAATGTGGAGAAGGATTTGCTGAGTATCACCGCCGTGCACCCCATGCGACGGGAGGCGGTGAGCGACTTTCTTTCCCGGGCGGGGGCAGACTGGTCTCTCGTCCGCCGGCTGATCGCCCAGGGTCAGCTCGTGGAGACAAGCTATGCAGACCGAAGTTTTTACATGCGGAAGCTGCCCGGCCAGCGAGGTCGCCAGAACGGTAAATCATCAGGTTAAGGAGTGATTATGAGCGATCAAGTTTGACTCTTGACAAATCCAGAAATTAGTGCTATATTGTATTTAAGTACAATATGTATATAGATACAATTGTTGAGAGCTTTAGGAGAAGTTAATGCCGCGAGGGAGACGCCGACGAGGTAGAGGTGGAAGAGGACAGTTTGCTGGAGGAGCGATCCGGCGTTTTATGGAGCCTGTCTTGCTCTTGCTTCTGTACCAGGACGCGAGCCACGGCTACGATCTGGTCAGCGCGTTGGAGCCCTTTGGCCTGGGCGACGTGGCCCCGGGCCCGGTTTACCGCACGTTGCGTGGACTTGAGTCGGCCGGGCTGGTGGAATCTGAGTGGGACACGGAATCATCGGCGGGACCGGCACGCCGGGTATATCGTCTCACGGAGGCCGGGCGCCGCTATCTGGTCGATTGGGTAGAGGAACTGCAGGAGACGGATAGCGCGCTCCATCACTTCCTGGCTGCTTACGACCGGCATGTCAAGGGAGGCAGAGGTTGATATCGTTGAGGATAGAGGAATGGAGAGTGGAACGGTGAAAGGAGGTGAGCATAATGCCAGCTTTTGACGGCACTGGCCCTCGGGGCCAGGGTCCATTGACCGGGCGCGGCGAAGGCTACTGCGCCATCCATCTGCCAAATCCCAGGTCAGGGCAGGTTCCCTACGGCTACGCCGGGAGGACCGGCGTGCCGGTGCGCCTGGGTCTGAGGCAGGGGCTCAGCCTGGGTAGGGCCCTGGGCCAGGGGCGACGGCGTGGCAGAGGTGCCCTACGGCTTCTGGGGAGACGACGGTAAAGAAACACTTTCAACATCATCCGGCAAAGAAAGGAGGTGAACGCAATGCCGAGAGGCGATCGCACAGGACCCGCAGGTATGGGTCCGATGACAGGACGTGGTCAGGGTTACTGCGCTGGCTATGGCGCGCCAGGCTATGCCACCCCGGCGCCAGGTTTCGGCCTCGGTTGGGGCCGGGGGCGAGGCGGGTGGGGCGGCGGTCCCGGCTGGGGCGGCGGTGGACGTGGCTGGCGTCATTGGTACTACGCCACCCCGCTCAGCGGGACTTACGCCGGACAACCCCGCTGGGCACGTTACGGCTATCCGCCGGCCTGGGCCTACGGCCCCTATGGGCCACCGGTGACCGAGGAGCAGGAAAGCGAGCTGCTCAGGAACCAGGCCGAAGCGCTCAGGCGCGAACTGGAAGCCATCACCCAGCGCCTGGAAGAACTCGAAAAGGGAGAGTAGCGTACACGTCGGGGCGGGTGAATTGGGTCGTCAACCTTGCCACCCGCCCCGAGCCCCCAATTCGCCTGGCTCCCATCGGGGGAGCGACGAGCCGGGGAATGACATTATACCACCAATCAGGAGGATTGACACCTATGAAAATCGTCGTCACTGCCAACGGCACACACCTGGATGCGCCGATCAGCCCCGTTTTCGGGCGCTGTCCGACATACATGTTTGTGGACCCCGAAACGCTGGCGTTTGAGGCTGTTGAGAACCCGGCCATATCCGCTTCGGCCGGGGCCGGCATCCAGGCCGCTCAGTTCGTCGTCGAGCGTGGTGCCCAGGCGCTGCTCACGGGCAATATCGGACCAAACGCGGCCAACGCCCTCCAGGCGGCGGATGTGCCGGCTTTCCAAATCTTGGAGGGGACGGTGCGGCAGGCCGTGGAGATGTTCCAGCAGGGCCGGCTCACTTCCATCGGTGGAGCCAATGTACCTTCTCACAGCGGCATGAGGGGCGGTCGCGGTATGGGCATGGGCCGGGGCATGGGACGCGGTAGGGGCCGGGGTGGTTATGGACAGGGTATTCCATCCACGCCACCGCTGGCGCCGCAACCATTTGAATCGCCGGCCTCGCGCCAGGAGGAAATCGCTGTCTTACGTCAGATGGCGGACGAACTGCGTCGGCAATTGAACGAGGTCACGGAACGCCTTGACGAATTGGAACAGGATTGAGTTGCTGTTTTGGATGCAAAGCTTTGGGCAGAGAGGAGGTGAAAGGATTTGTTGATCATAGATCTTACCCTATGCACCGGGTGTGGGACGTGCTTGGATGCCTGTCCTACTGGCGCGATCAGCCTGGATGAAAGCGAAAGTGTGGCAACCATTGACCCCGCGCTGTGTGACGCATGTCTGGCGTGTGTGGCCGCGTGCCCCAATGACGCCATCCAGCAATCCCAGTTGCCTGAGCTGGTGCCGGCTGGGGAGGGGGAAATCGTCGAAGGAGAGATCATCGGCCGCCAAGTGATGCTGGCTCCGGAGGCCGG
>JAHELX010000221.1:3061-9214 GCA_024643945.1 Anaerolineales bacterium | reverse complement strand
AAATTGAAGCTGACTGGCAGGTATGCCCCGATTGTCACACTATCCTCAGGAAGACGTGCCTCGACTGTGGGCGACTCCTGCACCTGCGCTGGAATATCTGCCCCTATTGCGCTGCCCCGGCCGCCGACACGATCGGCCAGGATCACCACGACGAAATCGAAATCGTTGAGGAGCCATCGTTACCACCGCCAGAAGCGGTTTAGGTTGCTCCCGGAAGGGCGTGGATTGAATTAAGTTATAAATTGTCAATAGGGGGGAGATAGAGTATAGTAGTCATCGAAGTGTAGTAAGGGGTATGCTGTGTGAGGGAACAGAAACTGTGACACTCGCCAAACATGTGACGCGGTGGGACGTACTGGACAGGAATCTGCCACATCTGACCCCAGATGAACGGGCCGGGCTGGTAGCCTTTGTTGGCCGTATGCTGGAACGATACGGCGATGATTTGCTGCGTGTGGTGTTATTTGGTTCTAAAGCGCGCGCTAATTTCGATGACGAATCTGACCTGGACGTGTTGGTAGTTATACGGGTACCAGACAATGATTACTGGCAGCGCTGGCGTGAGATCACCGATCTTACAACCCGGCTGCTTCTTGAAACTGGTGTGAATATCTCGGCCCTGGTATGCGACGAAGTACGCTACCAGTGGTGGGCTGCCCACCGCGCCCCGATCTACAACAGTATCCAACGCGACGGAATCAAGATATGGACGACAATATGGCGAGATCTACCGCCGTTTGCGCCGCTTCCGCGAGGATCAAGAGTATTCCGACGACTTTGAGCAACTGGATGCGGTCCGGACGGAGGAAATTCTGTCGGATGCTGAGCGCTTTGTCGTCCGTCTGGAACATTATTTGCGCCAGGCAGAGGCGATAGAGTAAACCTCGATTACTACTCAGCCTCCCGCTGCTAGGCCGTGTTGACATTTTGGTGTTATGTCATTCCCTGGACTGTCCGTCCAGGACAGGCTGAGGAGCGCAGCGACGAAGAATCCCTCATACGGCTGCTGGCAAGCGGCGTTCTCAGGGATTCTTCGCTCCTATCGTCGCTCAGCCCGTCCCCTGGCCCGCGTGGCGGAGCCAGGACGGGCTGGCCGACGGGCCAGGGAATGACATGTTTCGGCAAATGTCAACAGAACCTAGCTAGCAGCTCGAATCTGGGGGGATACCTGATTTCCTGATCCCTGATTCCTGATCCCTCGCTTGACTAGCGCAGGATATTATAAAACGCTCCCATACCCGGGTACACTGCGCTCTCGGCCAGTTCTTGCTCGATACGCAGCAGTTGGTTATATTTGGCCACCCGGTCGGAGCGGCAGGGCGCGCCGGTTTTGATCTGGCCGGTGTTCATGGCCACTGCCAGGTCGGCAATCGTCGTGTCCTCTGTCTCGCCGGAACGGTGACTGACGACGGCGGTCCAGCCAGCGCGCTTGGCCATCTCGATAGCTGCCAGCGTCTCGCTCAGAGAGCCGATCTGGTTGAGCTTGATGAGGATGCTGTTGGCAGCTTTCATCTCGATGGCCTTCGCCAGCCGTTCGACGTTGGTCACCAGTAAATCGTCCCCGACGACCTGCACCTGGTCACCGATAGCAGCCGTCAGCGCCACCCAGCCGTCCCAGTCGTCCTCGGCCAGACCATCCTCTAACGAGATGATGGGGTAGTGGTTTATCCAGTCCTGCCACAGAGAGACCATCTGGTCACTGGTCAGTGTTTTGTCCTGGATACGCAGATGGTATTTGCCATCTTCCCACAGCTCCGAGGCTGCCGGATCCAGGGCGATCATCACTTGCTCACCCGCCTCGTAACCTGCGCTCTCGATTGCCTCCAGAATGGCCTCAATGGCCTCCTCATCGTTTTTAAGAGCCGGGGCAAAGCCGCCCTCGTCACCTACATTGGTGTTGTAGCCCCTGCCCTTAAGCACCTTCTTCAACGCGTGATAGATCTCGGCTCCCCAGCGCAGCCCTTCGGCGAAGCTCTCCGCGCCGACGGGCATCACCATAAACTCCTGGAAGTCTGTGCTCTGCCAGCCAGTGTGCGCGCCACCGTTGAGGATATTCATCATCGGCACCGGCAGCGTGCGGGCACTAACACCTCCCAGATAGCGGTACAGCGGGAGATCAAGTGCCACAGCGGCTGCTTTGGCCACGGCCAGGCTGATGCCCAGGATGGCGTTGGCGCCCAGGCGGCTCTTGTTATCTGTACCGTCCAGTCCCAGCAAAAAGCTGTCAATGCCTTCCTGATCCAGGGCGTCCCAGCCGTAAAGTTCTTCGGCGACGGTAATGTTGACGTTCTCGACTGCCTTTTGCACGCCTTTACCGCCGAAGCGGTCCTCGTCCCCATCACGTAATTCCAGCGCCTCATGAACGCCGGTGCTTGCCCCAGAAGGGACGGCTGCGCGGCCTATCGAATCATCAGCCAGCAAGACCTCTACTTCCACAGTCGGGTTGCCGCGCGAGTCAAGAATCTCACGGGCGACAATATCTTCTATAAGGGTCATCGCATTAAATGTCATCCGATTTCCTCCATTTAGGGAAAGATGCTGTCTAGAATTAGGGGTACAGGGAGTCGGGGATCAGGGAATCAGGACTCAGGGAATCAGGGATCAGGCCCTCAATTTCCCATTCCACTGATTCCCTGAGTCCTGATTCCCTGAGTCCTGATTCCCTGATCCCCAATCCCTAACTCCTCGTTTATCGCAATCCCAGTGCAGTGTACAGCGCTTCGAAGTCCATATGCTCGCTCAACAAGCTCTCAAAGCTTTGGACCTTTTTTTCTTGATGGAAGCGGTTCTTACCAAAGAACGTCTCGATGATCTCAACCGCGGTCATCGTGTCGTGGCGGGTGAGAATGATGGGCACCCCCAGTTCTTCAGCTCGGCCGATGATCAGCGGGCTGGGACGCAGATTGCCAGTCAGGATGAGGCAGCGTGTCGAAGTCTCCAACGCGGCCAATTGGATGTCGGGCCGGTCACCGCCGGTTATGACTGCCTTGTTGGGCTTGCGGCGGAAATAGGTAAGAGCGCTATCCACGCTCATGGCACCTACCATCAGATGCTCTACCAACTCGTCCACGGCGTGCTGGCTGCATAGCACCTCGCCTCCCAGCTTGTCCCGTAACTCGGCGACGCTGACTGACTGTAAAACCCGCTCTTTGGGAAGGATGGCAAAGATGGGGACGCCGTGGTGCTCAACGAAGGGCTTAACCTGGCTTTGGACGAAATCCAGCCGGTGACTGGGCACTCGGTTGATGACTGCTCCCACCAATGACTCTCCGAGTCGCACCCGGGCGGTGATCAGATCGTCTACCAACTGCAGGTCGTTGTCGTAGGGCACCAACACTAAAGTGCGCGCTTTTAGCAAACCTGCCACGTGGGGCGGGGCCAGGTTGACAATCCAACCTTCGCGTAGACTGCCGCCTCCTTCCAGTACCACAATGTCCTTGTCTTGGGCAATAGTCTCATAGGCCGATTCCACGTGGGCATCCAGGTCTTGCTCGCCCCCGGCCAGCACGGCCGCCACCCGCTGGTTGGTGAGGATGACGGGCGCCATCGTCTCTAACGAGTCAGCCAGGCCGAAGGTGTATTTGACGAAGTGAGCATCTTCATCCATCATCTCTTCGCCGACGATGCGAGCCGTGGTGCTGACCGGCTTCATATAGCCTACGACAAACCCGTCGCGCTTGAACCGGCTCAGCAGACCAACGCACAAGGCACTCTTGCCAGAGAAAGTTTGAGTTGAAGTCACATAAATATTGGTGGTCATCATTGCCTCCCAGAATTTATGAGGCGTAAAACGTGATGTGTAGAATTCGGTGAAGTTGGCAAGTGGACCATATTCTTCACAGGTTGCGTTTTACCGTTTCACGTTTTACGACGCCAGCACCAACCGCATATCAATGCCCATCACCCCGCGCCCTTCTTCAAAGACCATCAAGGGATTGATGTCCATCTCCACAATTTCAGGGAAGTCGGTGACGAGCTGCGATAGTTTAAGCAGCGTGTCGGCGATGGCTTCGATGTCCGACCGGGCCTGGCCACGCACGCCGCGTAACAGATTAAACGACCGAATCTCACGCATCATCTCGTTTGCCTCGCGCCGTGAGAAGGGAGCGATGCGAAAAGAGACGTCTTTGAGCACTTCTACGTAAATACCGCCCAGACCAAACATTACGAGTGGCCCGAATTGCGGGTCACGGTTCATGCCTGTGATGATCTCTTTACCACCGCGTACCTGTTGCTGAACCAGGCAGCCCCAAATTTCGGCATCGGGCATATAGCGCATGGCGCGGAAGGTAAGCAGGTCGAAGGAATCACGCACGTCGCTCGCGCTCCCGATGTTCAGCCGCACGCCGCCAATGTCGGTCTTGTGCAGGATGTCAGGCGAGGCAATTTTCATAACCACAGGGTAGCCGATATCTTCAGTGAAAGCCACCGCATCGTCTGCCGTTTTGCATAGTTTTGAGGGAGGGATGGAGATGCGATAGGCTTCCAGGATATCACGCGCTTCCGCGTCGCCGATTTGCAGACGCCCGTCGGTCCGGACCCGGTCGAAGATGCGGGCAACTCCTTCCCGGTCCACATCAAAGGTCTCAAACTCAGGCAGGGCACGTTCCTGCCAGCGGCGCTGTTCGACCATTGCCTTGAGCGTGGCTACGGCTCGTTCAGGGACAATGTAATTAGGCACGTTGTGGGCCGTCAGGATTTCCACGCCGGCCTGGGTATTGGCTTCTCCCATAAAGCAAGCCAGGATCGGGATTTCACTGTCTCTAGAAGCTTCACCCACAGCGCGGGCGGTTTCCTCGATTTGGGTCATAAATTGTGGAGTAAGAATGACGACAAGCGCGCCCACATTGGGGTCGGCTGACACCAGCTTAAGCGCACACTGGTAGCGGTCGGCCAATGCGTCACCTAACACATCCACTGGGTTTAGTACACTGGCAGCGGAGGGGAGTTGTTGGCGCAGCTCGTTCATCGTCTCCTGGCTTAGAGAAGCCAGGCTCAGTCCGGAGTGCTCGATGGCATCGGTAGCCATAATGCCAGGGCCGCCAGCGTTGGTAATGATGGCCACATGGTCGTTGCGGGGCAAGGGCTGACGGGCCAACGCGACTGACAGGTCGAACATATCGCCGACCGATCCAGCCCGGATGACTCCTGCCTGTTTAAAAGCTGCCTCGTAGGCGCGCTCGCTGCCGGCCAATGTGCCTGTGTGGCTGCTGACAGCCCGTGAGCCGGCGCTGGTGGAGCCCGATTTGATGGCAATGACTGGCTTGTTTTTGGTCATGTGGCGCGCCACCTGGATGAAACGAGCGCCATCGGCAATGCCCTCCAGATAGGCCATCACCACCTTCGATTCAGGATCGTCGGTCCACGCTTCCAGAAAATCTATCTCGTTGAGATCAGCCTTGTTGCCCAGGCTCACAAAGCGCGAAAACCCAATATCTTGGGCCAGGGCGATGTCGAGAATGGAGGTACAAAGTGCGCCCGATTGGGACATAAAAGCGATGTGCCCGTGGCGTGGCATACCTACTGCGAAAGAGGCATTCATCGGCGCTATTGTGTCGATTACCCCCAGACAGTTGGGGCCGACGATACGCATATGATACGTTTGCGCAATCTCGGCCATCTTGCGTTCGGCCATCAAGCCTTCGTGACCGGTTTCGCGGAAACCGGCCGAGATGACAATGACTGAGCCAACACCTCGTTTCCCGCACTCTTCCAGTGCTTCAAGCACGAACTTGGCCGGAATCACGATCACGGCCAGGTCAATCTTGCCCTCGATGGCATCCAGGTCGCGGTAGCAGGGAAGGCCGAGAATCTCATCGGCCTTGGGATTGATGGGATAGATAGCGCCGCTGAATTCGCTCTGGATGATGTTGGATAGGACGGCATACCCCAGCTTGCCCTCGGTGCGCGACGCGCCGATTACGGCGATAGACTTGGGTGAAAACAATGTGTCCAGCATTTTGAGTACGTCTCCATATTTAGCGGATTGGGATAAACAGGCCAGCTTAGAATGCTCTCTCCTTAGCTTTCCTAAGAGGGGACGTACAGGCAATCCGCTTCTACACGGTAATCCGCTTGCCCAGTGGGGACTTGCGGGTAATCTACTGGTTTATAGTTGCAGTTTGGAAAGATGCCCAAATTAGCCAGTCGGCT
>JAHELX010000221.1:0-2961 GCA_024643945.1 Anaerolineales bacterium | reverse complement strand
CTAAATCCTTTGTATTAGTAGCTGCCTTCAGCTATAATTGGATTGATGACGCTTTAGCTCCTGCAAAAAGGAGACACTCTTCAGGTGAGATCAACTCTCGAACCCGACTTGAAACTCAACACGCGCCTGTTGCCAGCTCTGGTAGGCTTGCTGTTAGTTTTGCAACTCGTCGTTCCCTACCGGGGCTGGCTTATATTGCTGGTGGGTCTGGGAGGGGGATGGCTGATTAGTTATATGTGGGCGCGGTCGCTGGCACGCGGGCTGCGGCTCAGCCGCGAGATGCGTTTCGGCTGGGCGCAGGTCGGCGATCGGCTGGAGGAACGTTTCACGCTGATCAACGACGGCCGGGTACCCGGCTTGTGGGTCGAAGTAATAGATTATTCGACCATGCCCGATTATCGGGCCAGCCGGGTGACGGGGGTAGGCGGCGAGTCGCAGAATCGATGGCACACGCAGGGCGTCTGTTCCCGCCGTGGCCTCTTCACCCTCGGTCCGACCAGCCTGCGGACGGGTGACCCGTTCGGCTTATACACGGTCAGCCTGCACTACCCTGATTCGGTTAGCTTGATGGTGACGCCGCCTATTCTTTCCTTGCCCACCATTGAGGTAGCGCCGGGTGGGCGGGCAGGGGAGGGGCGTCCTCGGGCCGATGCCCCCGAGCGCACGGTTGGTGCTGCTGGCGTGCGGGACTACTCCCCTGGGGACAATCTACGTTGGATTCACTGGCGCACGTCTGCTCACCGCGATTCCCTCTTCGTGCGACTTTTCGACGGCACGCCGGCGGGTGATTGGTGGATCTTCCTGGATATGGATCGGCACGTCCAGGTGGGTCAGGGCCAGTCCTCGACCGAAGAGTACGGGGTGATTCTGGCTGCGTCGCTGGCCGACCAGGGCTTGCGAGCGGGGCGAGCGGTAGGGCTGGTGACACACGGCGAGGATTTGGTATGGCTGCCGCCGCAAGCAGGGGACGGCCAGCGTTGGGCTATTTTGCGCGCGCTGGCACTGCTGGCCCCCGGGACCCGCTCCATGGCCGAGTTACTGGTGCGGGCACGTCCCAGATTCGAAGAACGCACCAGCCTCGTCATCATCACGCCCTCCGCGAGTGGCAATTGGGTTGAGTCGCTGTGGCTCCTGCTGCGGCGTGGTGTCGTCCCTACCGTCTTGTTGCTGGACCCTGTCTCTTTCGGGGGGACCGGCGATGTGAGCGGCATGCGGGCCCTGCTGTCCGACCTGGGCATAGCGCGCTACGTGATCACTCGCGACCTGTTTGACCACCCCGGGGCCCGCCCTGGCCAGCAAGGACAGTGGGATTGGCGTGTTTCCCCTCTGGGGCGGGCTGTGCCGGTCCGCCACCCCCGTGATTTGGCCTGGAAGGTGCTGTCGTGAAGCGACTGCTGGTTTGGCTCGTCGACCGGGTGGGACTCGGGACGCTCCTGTCGCTGGTATTGCTCTTAGTCGTCCTGGGAAGCGTGGCGTTAGGCCTGGCGGATGTGGTCCGGGGCCTGGACGCCGGACTGCTGCTGACTGTGGCTGGGCCAGGTCTGCTGATCGGATGGGGCTTGGCTATCTCCCCGCTGCCGGGGTGGCTGGGGGGCATTGTGGCGTTCGGATTGGGCGCCGAGGCAGTAGTTTTGCGCGTCGGCCGATTGGGGGGCGGGCTGCTGTCGCTGCTGCGAACGCTGGTCCATTTAACCTGGGAACTCTGGTGGCAGCCGCTGCACGGCATGCCGGATGGGGGGCCGGTTCTGCTGGCCCTGGTGGAGTTGTGGTCTGGCGTCAGCACGTTACTGACCCGTCTGTATCATTGGTCGCTGGCATTGGCGCTGGGTGAGGCCGCCTTTGATCCGGTGGCGGTGGCGCTGGTATGGAGCCTGACGCTGTGGTTACTAGCTGTCTGGGCTGGTTGGTGGGTGCGTCGACGTGACCGGCCGCTGCAGGCGGTGGCTCCGGCCGGTGCGTTATTGGGGGCCAGCCTCTTTTACGTTAGGGGTGACCCCATGCCTCTGCTACTCTTGTTGGGCGCGACGTTGCTTTTAGTGGCGTTGGTTGCTCATAATGCCCGTCAGCGTCGTTGGGGGATGGCCAGGATTGACTTTCCCGGCGACCTTGGGCAGGATTTGGCAATCATTACAGTTCCCCTATCGTTGGCGCTGGTCGCTCTGGCGGCGCTGACGCCTTCGATTACAGTGCGGCAGGTCGCC
Organism: Anaerolineales bacterium; assembly: GCA_024643945.1. The sequence goes on along the minus strand of JAHELX010000221.1, from coordinate 760 downwards.
GAATGGGCGGGGCGACTCATCCAGGTGCAAGCCGGCGAGGCTAAGCCAGTGGCTGATTCGCTGGGGCTGCAGCCTCGGCCTGGTTTGGAAACCTTCTTCGACCAGGGTCAGGTGCGCGCTCCCGGCTTGCCGCGTCGTCATCTGATCGGTTCCGGGCCGGAGCTCTCGGAGCAGGTGGTTATGGTCATTTACCCTGAAGATCGCAAGCGCGTCGGCGCGACCCCGTCCACTTCGTTGGACGCGCCGCCACAGCGCTATTACTGGCGCGGCCTGACCTACGATCAATACACCGGTCGCGGTTGGCTCACAGGACAGACGGAAACGGTTGAGTACGAGGCGGGCCAATCGGCCGACCCTGGCGAGTTCGCTGGCCCGCCCTTGACAGGCGGTCAAGCCACCTCGGCAGCCCCGCCAGCCCGCCGGGTAATGCGGCAAGAAGTGCGAGTCACCCGTGATTGGGACGGGTTGCTCTATGTGGCCGGTGTTTTGGTGACGGCTGACCAGGATTTCAATGTCGCCTGGCGTGCTCCGGGTGATGCTTTCGGTGCTGCTATCAAAGGGAAGGCGAGCTCCCTGACAGCTTACCGGGCCGACTCGCTGGTGCCTCTTATGAGTGAGGCACAATTGCGCTCTGCTGGCAGTGACTACCCAGATTGGGTGCGGAATCGTTACCTGGCTCTGCCTGATGACGTACCGGTGCGGGTGTTCTCGTTAGCGCGTGACCTGACGGCGACGGCCCCCACCCCCTACGACCGGGCGC
>JAHELX010000921.1 GCA_024643945.1 Anaerolineales bacterium | reverse complement strand
TCCGCCTGGAAGCTACCCCGCAGAGGGCGGCCGTCGCCCAGGCCGAGGCTGGACTGCGCCGGGCGCAGGTGCAGTTGGACGAACTGAAGGCTGGCCCCCGTCCTCAGGAGATCGAAGCTGGGCAGGCCGCCGTCGAGGCGGCTCAGGCCGGACTGGCCAAACTTACGGAGAAGGCTCAGCCCGAGGAAGTAGCTGCCGCCAAGGCAGCTCTGGCCTCGGCTCTGGCCTCGCTGCAGCGAGTGCAGAAAGGACCCGACGAGGACGAGATCACCATTGCCGCCGTCGACCTGCGGCGAGCCGAGATCAGCCTCAAGCAGGCACAGTGGGCCTACGACCAGGTGGCCTATGCAGATGACGTCGGCGATTTGCCACAGGCCGCTCAACTGGAGCAGGCTACCCTGGATTACAAGGCGGCCCTGGCCCACTACCACCTGGCGGTGCGGGGGCCGACGGACGCCGACGTGGCTGCGGCCAAGGCCCAACTGGCCCAGGCCGAGGCCAGCCTGGCCCAACTGCAGCAAGGGGCCGGCGAGGCTGACATCGCGGGCGCCAAGGCAGAGATCCAGCGTGCTGGGGCCCAATTCAAGCTGATCCAGGCTGGCGCGCGCCCTGAGGACATTGCCGCAGCGGAAACAGAGGTGACCAGCGCCGCGGCGGCCTTGACCGAAGCGCGAGCTGTCCTGGCCGATACAGAGCTCCGCGCGCCCTTCGCCGGGACTGTGACTGCCCTCGGGGTGAGTCCAGGTGAGGTGGTGTCGCCCCTCACAGGGCAGACCGTCTTGACCCTGGCCGACCTGAGCCGCCTGCAGGTGGAGACCACCGACCTGAGCGAGCGGGACGTGGCCGTGGTCAGTGCGGGACAGAAGGCCACCGTCTTCGTAGAGGCGCTGGGCCAGGACCTGGAGGGGCGGGTCGCTCGCGTTGCCTCCCAGGCAACCACCATCGGCGGGGACGTGGCGTACCCCGTCGTAATCGAGTTGAACCAACAGCCGCCGGAGCTGCGTTGGGGGATGAGTGTGGATGTGGAGATCAACACCGAGTGACGAATGGCTGCGAGGGACTCAGATTATCGCCTCAAAAATCTTCGTTCCAATTCCTCCAGTCTCAGCATCACAAACACGGGACGGCCATGGGGGCAGGTTGCCGGAGAATAGACCTGAATCAGTTCATCCAGGAGCGCTTGCTGTTGAGGGGGGTCCAATACATCGCCGGCTTTGATGGCGCTGATGCAAGCCGCTTTGGCGGCGAGTTTATCGCGTAACGCATCAGCGTCGAGCGCGCGATAGCGTTCGTGTTCCTGCACAAGAGCCGTGATAAGCTCCAACGGATTCAATGGAATAAATGAAGGAATCGCTGCCAGCCGAAAGGTGTTGCCGCCGAAGGGCTCGATCTCAATACCCAGCGTACGGTACTCCTCTAGATGCTCGCGCAACAGTTCCGCTTCTTTCGGCATCACCTGAATCTGATCCTTCACGGCAGTCAGCGGTCTGCCTTCGGCAGCCGTCAGTCGCTCGTAAAAAATCTGCTCCTGGGCGGCGTGCTGATCTACAATCACCAGGCCCTCCGCGCTCTGTGCCAGGATGTAGGTATTGTGAATCTGCCCGAGCGCGCGCCAGGGCTGGGTGCCGTAGTCCACGCCCCATTCGCGTAGGGCAGGCGCCATCAGTTCAGCACCCCCAGCATCGGCAAATGACCAATCGGTGGCTCCGGTCAAGGTGAATGCCCCTTGGTCCAAATACGGAAAATCGCGCAGCGCCTCTTGAACCCCCTGGGTGACCGCACCATAGATCGCGCGCTCCTGGTAAAAGCGAACCTCGGCCTTGCGCGGATGCACGTTGACGTCCACCAGGTGGGGATCAGCCTCAATCTCAATCACCGCCAGCGGATGGCGGTTCGGCGGAAGGCGCCCGGCGTATGGGCGCTCCAGCATCACGGCTAAAAGGCCCGAGCGAATGGGACGGCTGTTGGCAAAGAACACCTGCCATTGGCGGCTGGCACGGGCCAGCGTGGGCTGCGACACGAAGCCACGCACACCCAGGTCAAGGCTCGTGTAATCGACCTGGACCATTTCCGCCGCCACATCACGGCCCCACACGGCCCCGATCCGTTCCAGGAGACTCGCGGCCGGGCAGACAAGACTCACGCGGCCGTCCACAACCAGGCGAAAGGCAATGTGGGGATATGCCAGCGCATAGGTCACCAGCGTCTTTTGAACCAACTCTGTTTCGCGCAACGGCGTCTTGAGAAACTTTCGCCGCGCGGGGGTATTATAGAACAGGTTACGCACCATCACCTGGGTGCCAATGGGTGCGCCGGCGACTTCGATCTCTGCCTGGCTATCTATCACGCGGACTCGCGTGCCCTCGATCTCATCGCGCGTTCGCGTCAAAATCTCCAACTGCGACACGTTAGCAATCGAAGGCAGCGCTTCGCCGCGAAAGCCGAGGGTCCCGATGGCGTTCAAATCCTCTGCGGTCGTAACCTTGCTGGTGGCAAAGCGCTCGACGGACAG
>JAHELX010000220.1 GCA_024643945.1 Anaerolineales bacterium | reverse complement strand
GGCCAGTCTGAGCGGGGAGGTAGGTCCCGTTCAACTTTGGCCGCACGGTTTTGACCTGGCGTTCGAGTGGTTCGGGACGCGTATGGTTGAATATGAAGAGCGTGGCAAGGTCGAGAGATACTCCGCGCAACTTAACCTGGGTTTTTCGCCGGGAGGGCCCGACCAACCGGAACCCTATTTCTACTCCAACCCCTGGCCGTTCGAGACAGACTTGCTGGTGGACAAGCCACTGCCATCGGGTGCACGCTGGTTCGCCGAGAGCTGGCAGGGCAGCATTTTGCCCTATGACGCACTGGTAGGCGACAGCCAGGCCGAGGCGAAGCTGTTGGCCTATGCCCGGGCTGTATACGAGATCGCTGCGCCAACTTTGCTGGCAGAGCGGGGCAGACATGATGGTTGATTGCTATAACTCAATTCAAAATGGATCCTATACCCAGGGCATTTGCTAGAAGAGTAGCAAGGCCACTCGGCCGCATCACCTTCGATCCTGATACATAAAATCTCTCCAAAATAAATTCTTTAAGAGAGGTTACTATCAAAACCTAGCCATTTTTCCAGGTATAAACTGGCCAAATGGGTGATATGTAACCGGAGTAGAATTGGTAGAATAAGCTAAGGGGGCTTGTATCGCCTCCTACCTTGGAAAATGAACTGTATGGAGAGATCTATGATCAAGGAATTCATGGAGCCGGCTGTTATTTCAGTCTCGGGGCCCAACCATAGAGAAGTCGTGCAGGAGTCTTCCCAAATCAGCGCGGTGGACAAATCTGATGCGGAATTGCTTGACGCTTACTCGCGGGCCGTCATCTCCGTTGTGGACACGGTAGGGCCAGCCGTCGTTAGCATCATGGCCGGACGGCGAACATCAAGGCGTATCCCTGAGCACGAAGGAATGGGGTCAGGCGTGGTCATCACGCCAGATGGATATATTCTCACAAACAGCCACGTGGTACATGACGCTCGACGACTGGCAACCACCTTCACCGACGGAACGCAAGCAAAGGCCACCCTCATCGGTGATGACCCCGCTACAGACCTGGCCGTGGTCCGCGCCGAGGCTTCGGACCTGCCTTACGCCTTATTGGGTGACTCAGCAGCGCTGCGGGTCGGCCAACTCGTCATCGCTATGGGCAATCCGCTGGGCTTCCAATCCACCGTTTCCACTGGCGTGGTCAGTGCCTTAGGCCGTGCGTTACGGAGCCGAGAAGGGCGCCTCATCGAGAGTATCATCCAACACACGGCCCCTCTCAATCCTGGCAACTCTGGTGGTCCACTTCTCGACTCTAGGGGGCAGATTGTTGGCATCAACACGGCGATTATTATGATGGCCCAGGGTATTGGGTTTGCCATCCCGGCCAACACAGCCCGGTGGGTCGTGTCGCAATTGCTCACTCATGGCCGGGTGCAGCGTGCTTATTTAGGGATTGCCGGGCGCCAACGTCCACTTGGTCGTCGTCTAGCGATTTTACATAATCTCTCCAATGGGCAAGCGGTCGAGATTATGTCGATTGAAAAAAACGGCCCAGCCCATCAGGCAGGACTGCGCGAGGGGGACCTGGTTGTGGCCATTAACGATCAAATCGTGACGAGTATTGACGACCTACATCGCTTTCTGGCCGACTGGCCTATCAATCGTCCGGTGATGCTGACGGTTATTCGCGGACAAGAACGGATGGCGGTGACGGTCAAGCCGGTTGAAGCCGGATGATCTTTATAGAAACTGACTGCCGTCTATTGGAATAGTGACGCCGGTCACGAAATCCTGGCGCATGAGGTGGAGGACGTTTTCGGCTACAATCTCAGCTCAGTTCCATTAATATTCGTAGAAACCCTTCCCCGTCTTCCGCCCCAGGTGACCGGCCTGCACCATTTTACGCAGCAGGATGGGTGCGCGGTAGCGGTCGTCTTTGTAGTTGGCGTATAGCGCGTCGAGGACATGCAGCGTCACGTCCAGGCCTACCAGGTCGGCCAGCGCCAGCGGCCCCATCGGCAGGTTGTAACCCAATTTCATCGCCTTGTCCAGTGCGTCCCGGTCGGCGACTCCTTCTTGCAAAGCAAAGATAGCCTCGGAGATGAGCATCAGGCCCACCCGGGTGGTGACGAAGCCAGGAAAGTCCTTCACCAGCACTGGCTCTTTGCCTACCTGCCGGGCAAACTCAAACACAGCCTCCACAGTGGCCTCACTGGTCTCCACCGCCTGGATGACTTCAATGAGTTGCATCACTGGCGCCGGGTTGAAGAAGTGGATGCCGATTACCCGATCCCGCTTACGCACCGCTGTGGCAATTTCGGTGATGGGCAGCGAGCTGGTGTTACTGCCCAAGATGGCCCGCTCGTCCACATGGGCTTCGAACTGGCCGAATAGGTCTTTCTTCAGATTGATGTTCTCGGGGGCGGCCTCAATGACCAGGTTGGCACCAGACAGGGTCTCGCCCAGGTCGCCAGTATAAGTGACACGGCCTGCGGCCGCGTCGGCGTCGGCCTGGGTTAGCCGGCCTCTGTCTACTCCTTTGCCTAGCAGTTTACGATGATACGCCCTGGCTTGGGTGAGTTGCTCGGGAGACACGTCATACAGGCCGGTGGGGAAACCAGCCAGCGCGGTGACGTAGGCGATCCCGCTCCCCATTGTTCCGCTGCCGATGACTGCGACTTTTTTCATGGGTGAACCTCCTCGTCATAGATCTTCCTAACCCGACTCAAAAAGGGCTTACCCTACTTGACACTTAGTCACGAGAACCACACAAGGCAGCGACCAATGTATCCACGGCAAGGACTTCCTCCATCCGGCCAGTTTTGATGGCCAGGTCAGTTTCAAGAAGCCTGGCATAGATGACTTCGAGCTGTCCCATCGAGAAGTTCATTGCCTGCCGCTGCGCCTTTTCGGCGACGAAGGGGTGCAGCCCAGCTTGCTTGGCGATGGTTGAGGTGGCCAGTCCTTGCGCCGACAACTCCTTGACCTGGATGAGAATGCGAAATTGCCGCACGATCATACTAAGTAAGTAGAGAGGGGCCGCGTTTTCGTCGAGGAGCTTGTGCAACAAGCGTAGAGCCGTTCGGCCATCGCGCCGTCCGATAGCATCGACCATGGTAAAGACATTTGCCGCCCCAGCATAGGGGACCAACAGCTCCAACTCGGCGGTTGTGATGGGGTGTGCGTTTCCCACATAGGTGGCAAGTTTTTCAATCTCCGAGTCGAGCAGCCGCAAATCATCCCCCACGGCTATCGCCAAGGCCTCCGCTGCCGGCCGCGCAATGGTCGCTCCTTTGGACTCCGTCCGCTTCATAATCCAGCCGGCCAATTCACCTCGCCCTGGCCCGTCAAAAGCATAGACCAGGCCCGCTTCATGCTTTTCTGCCAACTTGAGGATAGGATGGCCTTTGGGAAGCGTTTCGTCCTCAACGAAGATGAGACGAACAGTGTCAGGCATGGTGGGCAGGTAGTCAGCCAGGGCGTCAAGTGGCGTGGTATCTACTCTCCCTTTACCAGCCCTCCCCAGCCGTGTCAGGTAATTGCGGACAATGACCAGCCGCCGGTCAGAAAGGAAGGGAAGCGAGTCACAAGCTTGCTGGAGTTCGCCCAGAGCTAGTGATTGCCCGTCGAGGGTGGTCGTATTCAGGTCGGCCAGCGAGGGATCCCCCATCTGAGCCTTGAGATTGGCCAGGGCTTCGGTTCGTGAGAGTTCGTCGGGGCCATGGAAAATGTAAAACATACTTATCCCATTTAGGGTCAATACTTTTAAGGTGCAACGCACTTTGAAAGTGCGTTGCACCTTGGACCAGCAGACTTATCGGATTTCAACACGATGAATCGGGACCGAGCCGCTGCGTTGTTTGTAGACGCGGATAATTCTCAGGTTGCCAACGTCGCTAGAGGTAGTGATATATTGCTGGAGAAGCAACCCCAGAGGCTGGGCGACAATAGCAGCGGCAGTGGCGGCCATGAGTGTCTCCGGCAAGTGTGCCCAGCGAAACCGGGAACGAGAGTTCCCTGCGCCGAGGGCAAGGAAAGCGGCCATTCCACTCAAAACGCCGGTAGTCGCCAGCACCGTGCCGCAGCGGGGATGAACTGCCAACTCACGTTCTCCAGCCTGCAATCGGGCCAGTGCTTCGCGGGCAGCCGACGCTACATCTTGCGTTTCAACCTGACCGTAAATAGAAAATCCTTCCCAGTCACTACGCCCGACCAAAGAGAGATAAGGACTTCGTTGGATCAGGACGTGAATGGTCGCGTGTTCCAATCCGTGATTACGGCGAATACGTGAGATAAAAGGTAAATTCAACAGATCCATAGGATTTCAACACCTCTCAACCAATATGATAAAATGCTACAACTTATTTTCCTACTACTCTTCGCATTAACGATTGGCGGTCTTTCCGCCTGCCCATATTGTACCACAAATGGTGGATTCCTCACGAATGGCGCTTAGAGTTTGTCAAGCACCCAGTTTGCCACTGGCGTTGACATGGGCACAGACGACGTGCTATAATCGTGTAGCACCTGGCTTTTGTGAGTCGAGACTATTACCCACTCACAAAAGCCCTGGCAGACAACAGCGATGTGATTCCTGAAGGGAGAGAAACCATGGGGCAACTTCTGGTTAGCGTGGCACAAATTGTCGTTGCCGTGATCCTGGCGGCCGTCGCCTCGTATTTGGGTCTTTTGCTGTTTAACCGGGCTACCCGCGAACTGGACGAATGGGCCGAACTGCGCCAGGGCAATGCTGCTATGGGGCTTGTGTTGGGGAGTATTATCCTGGGAATTGCGTTGATTCTCCGGCCAGCCCTCACGGTTCCTCCGATGGCCGACACGGGCACCAGGCTCTACCCCGTCTTTGCTTTGTTTATTGAGGCTATAAGCATTTTAGTAGGGCTGGTGCTGGCGTTGTCGGCTATTATTTTTGCCGTTGGACTATTTGATCGGCTCACTGGCCAAATTGACGAATTAGCAGAGTTGCAGCAAGGTAATATGGCCGTAGCAGCGGTCATGGTAGGGGTGATCTTAGCTGTGTCGTCGCTTATGTCTAAGGCTATCGAGCAGATCATAGCCTGGTTCATAGCTTATATTCTGTAGTTAAGCGGCGAGCAGTACAAAAGCCAACACCTCACGCACTATTCGTCAACGGGGGAGTCGTCGCTGTTCGCTTCAGTTTCTTCGAGCAAGGCGCGAGCTATCTCGGCTTTGTCTTCACGCACCAATACCCGAACCTGGCCCAAGCCGTTGAGGGTGAGGCCCATTACAGGCCCCAGGCTCTCATACTCCAGCAAAACCGGAATGTCATTGGTTTCCAGCTTGCCCTTGACAATCTCTGCTTGCAAAAGGCCCGATGCGACGTAAACTTCTATCAACCCAGGATGTTTGCTCCACTTTTTTCGGCCTGAAAACATAGTCAACACTCCTTCATTGCGCTCGGTAGCATACGCCACCTGTGCCATTGTACCTCAAATCTGACTTGAAGCAAACTTGGAGAAAGTTCGATGCCAGTCAAATTACTTATCGCTTACAATATAAAGCCAGCCCAGGAAGAGATATACTATCGCTTTATGATGGGGGAGTTCCTTCCAGCGGCACAGGGTATGGGATTAGTAATGGTCGAGGGTTGGCATACTGCCTGGGGAAACTATCCACAGCGACTCATTGGGCTGGTTGCTGAGAGCTACTCGGTCTTGGAACAAATTCTCGATCGAGAGCAATGGCGTGAAATGGAGCTCAAGCTGGGACAGTATGTGACCGATTATCAACGGCAGATAGTCCCTTTTCGGAGTGGATTCCAGTTCTTGAAGCCCACCTGAGTTGATGCTCTGGCAAGGGATAGAAACGTAAATCAGAAGCGGCGAATGATCGATAGGTGTGCATGATATAAGACTACATGGCCTAACGCGATGGCGCCCACCGATGCTGTCGTCCAAACAAGAACGGTCACTTATGCCGCCTTTCTAACTCCGCCACCACATCCGTCCACGACAGGTCGTGGGCGGCGAGAAGCACCAGGCTATGATATACCAGGTCAGCCATCTCGGCCACCAGCCGCTGGTTCGATTGGGCCAGTGCTGCCACCACAACCTCAGTTGCCTCCTCGCCCACTTTTTGCGCGGCTCTGACCGGATCATCTAACAAAGCGTTGGTATACGAGCCCGCTTTTGGATTGAGTTTGCGATCCTCGATGATGGCCATCAGTTGGGTTAGAAAGTTGCTCACTGTTCTTGACTCGCAGCCTTCAACTTAGGTGAAAGACAAGAGGTTTCACCCCGCGGCACGCCGCGGGGTGAAACCTCTTCATCTATGCTACTCAAGTCGGCGTTATGCCCGGCGCCGAGACAGCCCCCAGACTGCGCCACCCACCAGGACGACAAGCAACGCAGCACTGGAGACCACCAACATACTATTTTCGAGGAACCCGAATGCGTTGCCGGTTTCAGGCATTCCAGGCACAGGTGTTGTCGTTGGCTGAACGCCTGGGTGGTACGGCCCCACCAGACTCACGCCGTCAACGTCGTAATTGCCCTCGTTTTCGTCAGACCACTTCTTCAAGCCTCGAATGAAGAGGGTGAGCTTATCGGTTTCGGTTTTGATGGTGGCGGTGTACGTGTCAATATGATAGACGTTTTGCCCGGTCAAGTCTTCTCGCGGTTGTTCATCCCACGGGAGCTCAATCCACTGGATATTCGTCGACTCCCAGTTGGTGCCTCCCGTGTAGTCAATACCATATTGCATGCGATAGCCATAGTTTGACGCCTCAACCGATCCCTCGTCGGAGCGCACCAGGCCATGCAAAGTAAGGGCATAATCAGCATTGGGCACTACACTCACTGTCTGATAGATGCCCACGTAGCGATTGGGCTGCGTTGCGGCCCTGAGCTCCAAAAGCTGGGCGTGCTTTCCTTCGTACACGACTTTTGACCAGGTATCATCATACCAGCCTGCGAAAACATCACCACTGGCAAAATTTCCCCAATCGACCGCCACGCCCACCCCCTCCACAAAGCCGTCCTCGAAGCCACCGTTCGTGATGAGGTTAGTGGCAGGAATGGGTGTAGGAGTAAGAGTCGGCGATGGGACAGTAGCGGTAATGGTGGCCGTAGGGGTCGTACCCACCCACATATCTGCGCCGTCGAGCAAGGGAGCCTGAACAAGTACAGCCGCCGATGGATGTGTATCTGTTGTGTCAGCATAAGCCACCAACACGCCACTCAAAGCGAGCACAGATGTCATCAGGATCAGAGCGACGAGTTGCCGGCTTCGCTTCTTAGTCCAAAAGTCCATGGGGAACCTCCTTCCACACAAGCACAAACATCAAATGGTGCTAACGCAAACGTATCTGACATTTGATATGTGGCTTTTGTCTAAGACAGCTTGTGGCAAAAGTAGACACAGTTATCATAACATAATTCTTATGTTTTGACAAGACCCAATTTTATGGTGAGTTAGTACTAATACCTCGTCACAGATTTGGGTAAGATAAAGCTCTCTATGAAGGCTATGCTTGGCTCGTCAGGACTAACGCGGTAGGCCACTAGGGGGAAAAGAGAGGATTTTTGAAATCGTAGATCCCGCCCTCTGTGCGCCAATGGCGACCGCAGTCACTACAGACCAGGGCTTTTGCCTGGGGCAGAAGGTTGGTGCTACGACAAATGGGGCAAGCGAAGAAGGTCTCCGGCGGTTCAACGGTGGGTTTTTGAGCACGGGCGCGCACGAAGACGCTCGGAGTGAGCTGCCACCACTGACCGGTGGGCTGAGCCATGCCATCCAGGGTTGCCAACCAGCGGGGAGGGACCAGTTTCTTGAGCAGAGGGATGCGGAAGTGCGAGACGCTGCGCGTCGCCTCGGTCCGAAAGCCGGCGATGGTCAATTGCTGCCGCACCCAATGGGGGTGAAAGTCAAAGTTAAGTTCCACAAATTCAATTGGCTGCGGATCGAAGGGATTCCACGTCTGACGGCGCAACAGCCAGCGAACAACAGATTTGAGGTGCCGTTTGCTGGCATGTTCCAGGACGGCAACTCCTTCCGGACGCATCACGCGCTGCAACTCAGCCAGAGCACAAGGCACGTCGGCCAGGTGATGCAGCACGCGTACCATTGTCAGCGCGTCAAACAGGTTATCGACAAAAGGCAAACAATACACGTCGGCGACGACGAAGGTGTAGCGCTCGGGATGGGGGAGATAACGTTGCGCCTCTTCCAGTTGCGACCGGGCGTAGTCGAGCAACACTACTTGCCGATAGCCTTCATAGAGGCTGGCCAAGCGTCCGTAACCAGCACCGATTTCGACCAGTGTATTGCCGTCCGGAGGAAGCAAGGCACGCAGCGCAATACGCTCAACCCAATCCTCGTACTCGCGCCCTTGCCCTTCCCAAAACTCCTGTCGATAGCGGCTGCCTTCGTAGTCACAGATTTTCGCCAATAGAAGCTCTCCAATGTTTCACGTGAAACACATCCTCACGCCAATCGCTTACGTCGGTATCTCTCCACCCGCTCACGCAGGGTAGCCGGGTCGCGTATTGTCAGATAATCGCCATCGCGCCCCAGGATACCCCCTAATTCATAGAAGTCTAAAATACGCTGGACGATTTCGGGTGGCGCGACTGCCAGTCCTGCCAATTGCGGGACAGTAACCGGCACACCAATCTCCACGCCTGCGTCACTCTTCACGCCATGCCGTTCCATCAACTCCATCAGCCTGGTAGCGACGCGGCCATAAACGCTGAGGAAGGCCAGATCTTCGGCATATTCAGTCGTATAGCGCAGGCGAGCCACCAGCCCCCGCATCAGACTGATGGCAATCTCCGCGTGCTCGCTCAAAATAGCGATAAGATCCTGACGCCGCAACACCAACGCCTCGGTCCTTTCAATCGCTCCTGCGCTCGCCGAGCGAGGCTCACCGTCAATAAGAGAAAATTCACCGAAGAAGTCCCCTTCGCCATACATATTCAATGTCAATTCTTTGCCCCCTTCGCCCTGACTGTAGATTTTTACGCGTCCCGAGCGAATGATGAACATGGCATCGCCTCGCTCGCCCTGTTCGAATATCACCTCACCGGCCGCAAAGAATTGCCGTTTCAGCCGCTTCGCGATCACATCTAGCTCAGCCGGTGTTAGTTCTGAAAAGAGAGTTATCGGCGAAAGGTACGAAGTCTCAGAGGGCATCATCCACTCCCCCAAACAGGCTAGATCCCAGAACGACATTATACGGTATATCGAGAAAAGCGACAACCTTTTCCCA
>JAHELX010000920.1 GCA_024643945.1 Anaerolineales bacterium | reverse complement strand
GGCCTGAAACGTCGGCCCCAGGCTCTGACCGTGGTCCGAGAGCACAACCACGTGATAGGGGCGCGGCGCATTGGCCAGGGCGCGCTCGATGCGGGCGAAATAGCGATCCGTCTCGTGCAAGACTTCAAAAGCTTCAGGGGAGGCCATCCCGGCGAAGTGGCTCAGATCGTCGTAGCCCGCATACAGGGCATAGATGGCCGGTACGCCGCGCAGCACGTCGCTGATGACGGTATAGGTCGCCAGGTCCTGCATCAAGGGACCCATGAAAGCGCGCATGAAGGCGTAGGCCGGGTTGCGGGCACTGACGATATACTTGTCCTTACGGCGTCTCTGCTGCCAGGCCTGCCACCATTCCTTGACGATCTCATTCACAAAGCGTGACAGCAGGCGCGTCAGCACGTAGGGGTTGAACAGGTAGGTGTAAAACCCCGGACCAACCCCCCTATCCCGCTGGAGCACCGTACTCATGGTAAACATGCTTTCCGTGGCATCTCCGGAATACATATTGCCGCGCGAAGCGCCGCCATCGGCCAGCAGCCCGCGGCCGGTGGACAATTGCTGTTCGATGGCCCGGGCGTCGCGCGGGTCCCCCGACATGACAATCCGCTTCGTGGAGCGGTCCCACCAGCGGTAGGCGGGGACGTCCTCGTTGTTGCCCAGCAGGATGCCTGGCTGCATGGCTCCCGTCTGGCTGGTGAAGTCCGTCTCCCACCCCCTCAGGCGATGCGTGCCCTGATCCAGCCACCGCTTCAGAGTGGGCATAGTCCCTTTGTCCAGGGCCTCGCGCAGCAGTGCTTCTCCCAGGCCGTCGATTTCGAGAAACAGGAAACCGGGCACGTCCGATTGGACCGGCCGTCCATGTTTCCGGACCATGCGCAGGGTGACATTGCGGTCAAAACTGGCTTCCCTGTCCAGGGAGAGGAAAGCGCCCAGCACGGCATTCACCAGTGTCATGCAGACCGTAATCCAGATGCCCGTGCCGATGTTAGCGATGGTTATGCCGGGAATAAACCGGCCGAATACGACAACGGCGAGGCCGGTTAGCACGAAGGTCAGGATGGGATAGAGAAGCACTGGCAGGCGGGCAAAGACCTGGATAAAGAGAAACCAGATCACTGCCTGGGCGACTGCATACGCCACGGCAGCGCCTATGGCAGACCAAAACGAGCTGATCCTGAGGCCGGGCAGTATCCACTGCAGAAGGACCAGTGAAATCGCCTGAAGGATTAGGACCGTTACCAGGTGTATCAGTGTTCCGCGAGTAAGCTTCATGCTTGTCCCTCCTAATAACTATCTAGACCCATCCTCAAGCCGCGCGCCCCCCCAGCAGGCCGCCCAACAGCAATACGATCCCGATCAGACCCAAGATCGCCGTGTTGACGAGGTGGGCATTGTCCGCCAGCAAACCATCCATCCTGGCCAGCACCTTTTCCGCTCGCTCCCCGGCCCCCAGATAAATACCCAGCGGGATAAACTGCGGCCACATCACAGCCAGGACCAGGAGTAGCAGTCCCAATGCCGCTTGTTGCAGGCTGGGCTGGAGGGAGACAATATTGTCAGCGCCGACCATGATCAGGAGCAGGAAGCGCAGATTGGTGAAGCCCATGAACAGGCTGATGGCAACCACTGTGCCCAGGCCCAGTTTGTCCAACGCTGATTGCCATTTCGGAGGGGGTGCGTCCGGATCTTGCTCACTCAGATAGGAGCGAATCGCCAACACAAGAAAAATGATGCCCAGAAAGGTCCGGAGCAGCAACGACGCTGCGCCCGGCGCCGAATCCCCCTTGGCGGGCAGGCGGGTCGACAGATTCAAAAAAATCAGGCCCCAGACCAGAAAGGCAAACACAGTGGCACTCAGATAGGCCACCGCTTTGCCCAAACCCCGCCTGGTGCTGAGTAACAGCACGACGACGCTAACCCCAACCGGGGAGATCGAGGCAAGCGCGATAGGAACGTACGAAGCTATGAGACTCAGCATCGATCAGAATCTTCCTTACAAAACATAACCTGCGAGCGTCGAGGATCGCCCTTCTGGCCATGGCAATGCTACTATGGTTATATCACATCCTGAGGCGCTGCGCATCGGTGCTAGGGATGATTCTAATTTCAACAAATCTCAACAAAAAGCCCCCGACACATGTCGGAGGCCCGGTTGGCTTTAAGGATGAGACCGTTGAGGCGCCCGTTGAGGCGCCCGTCACGCTTCATCTTTGGGTGGGCCCAGGCCCATTTCAATAGCATACAGGGCAGCCTGGGTGCGGTTGGCCACATCTAACTTACTCAGGATCCTACTGACGTGAGAGCGCGCGGTTGTTTTCTCAACCTTCAGTATCTCGGCAATTTCCTGGTTGGACAGGCCCCGGGCCAGGCAGCGCAGCACCTCGAGTTCGCGCTCGGTCAGAGTCGAAAGGGGCGAGGGCGGCTGATCGCCCGGTTCCTGCAAGCTGTGCATGAGAGCTCGAGCTGTGCTCGGCGACAGGGAGAGATTACCCCTGGCTACGCTCCGAATGGCA
>JAHELX010000219.1 GCA_024643945.1 Anaerolineales bacterium | reverse complement strand
CTTGGCATAACTGAGTCTTGACATAGAACACACGTTCGTGGTAAAATAGAGCCGAATAGCACAGATGGTCGAATATATTGACCAGTGCCAAGGAGGCGGCTCATGGCCCTTTCGGAGCGACAGCGTAAAATCCTGGAATTTATCAAGAGCTTTACCCTGGACAATGGGTATCCCCCCACCATCCGGGAGATCGGTGAAGCAGTGAACATATCGTCTACGTCGGTGGTAAACTATAATCTGAACGCCTTGCAAAAGGAAGGCCACATTATGCGCGACCGGACGGTGTCGCGGGGCATCCGGCTTGCTGAAAGCCTGGAAGAGCTGCGTGGCGCTGTTGCTGACGTGATTCAAGTGCCGCTACTGGGGCGCATTGCCGCCGGTACTCCCATCCCTGTGCCGGAGGACGGTTTCGCAGGCGAAATGGTCGGGCTGACGCGCGATATCGTGCCCACCGGCAACGACATTTATGCTTTGCAAGTGCGCGGGAATTCGATGATCGACGCCTTTATCAACGACGGCGATATGGTCATTATGCGCTACCAGCAGACCGCCAACGACGGTGATATGGTAGCGGCCTGGCTGGTGAACGAAGAAGAAACGACCCTCAAGCGGTATTATCACGAGGGAAATCGCATTCGGCTTCAGCCAGAAAACAGCCAGATGCTGCCGATATACGTCAGGCCCGACAACCTCCAGATTCAGGGTAAGGTGTTGGCCGTCATCCGCCAGGTGAATTGATAACCCTCCCGAAAAAGAATAGCCGCGATACATAAGCGTAGGGGCGAGGTTACCTCGCCCCTACTTTGCTTGTTCGACACGCCATAACGACTCGGTCATCAGGTGCAACGCACTTTGCGTCCTTAATGACGACCGCCTGCACAGCAAGAAAGCAAAGTGCGTTGCACCTCTCTGAAACTACCCTTACTCGCTGGTCATGATAAACAGAGGTTTCATTTCGAAACTCTTATAATGGGGGCGCAACCGCTCGGTATTGTAATATTTCTCTACATCAACCACTTTTTTGGAACTGGTGATCACCTCAATCGGCATATTATCATATCGTCCGTTCTTCAAAACAACCAAACGACCGTGAATTCCCTTAAGGATTAAATCTAGCGCTAAATTTCCATAAGCCATAGGCACGATAGAATCAATGGCATCAGGATCGCCCCCGCGCACCAGGTAGCCTAATTTCTGATTGATGGTATTGATGGGTTTGCCATTGTTGAATTGGGGGGAGAGTTCTTTCAGCTTGGCTGAGACAAGATCGCCAATACCACCTAGTTTCATATGTCCATAGGCATCTTTAGTCGTATCTTGAAAGACCATTTCTCCCCCCTCAAACATAGCCCCTTCCGATACCAGGACCACTGAATACTTACTGGGGTTTCTGTAACGGTCGCCAGCCAATAACTCGGTTAACCTCTCGATGTCAAACCTATACTCAGGAATGACACAACGGTTGGCGGCGCCGGCCATGGTTGGCAGCATGGCGGTAAAACCGGCATACCGTCCGAAAACTTCTACAACCAAGAACCTTTCGTGAGAGCCGGCTGACGTGCGTAAATTATTGATCATCATGATGGTTCTGGTCACGCATGTACTAAATCCAATGCAATAATCTGTTCCGGGCACATCGTTGTCCATCGTCTTAGGGATGGCCACAACTCTGACGCCTTCTTGATATAATCGTACCGCATAGCTGAGTGTATCGTCACCGCCGATGGGAATAAGGTAATCAATACCTAGAAAATCAAGGTTTTTTACGACCTCTGGGGTTAAATCGTTCATATCGTCGGCGTAGGTGTCCTGTAAATGCTCGGGAACTTTCGCTTTGGCTACGTGGCTGGGACGTGTGCGAGAGCTATGTAAAAAGGTACCACCTGTCCTCCCGGCCTTATTGACTATTTCTTCAGTAAGGACTTGATAATTTTTGCTGTTATCCGCTTTGGGGTCACGTGTTATCTCTATGGCACCAGCCCACCCGCGACGAATCCCAATGACTTGGTAACCTTCTCTAATGGCTCGAATGGTTACCGCTCTAATCGCGGGATTCAATCCCGGAACATCTCCGCCACCGGTTAGAATTCCGATAATGCCTTTTGTCTTTTTAATATTTGCCATCGTTAAACCTCCGCTGCTAATTTGCAACAGATAAATCTTCTGCAAGTATATCCTTTGTATGTGAAAGATTCAACTTGCTCCCCTTTCGTGTCGAATATAGCACATTTTACCATACGATGTCAAAGCCTGCTAGTGCCCCAGCAAAGTGATCTTGATAGGTCCGATTCAGCCGCCATGGGCGTGGCCTTGGTATATCATAATCTCTGTGATGGGGTACTAGCACGCACACCAGGATACCTACTTGTGCACAGTCATCGCAGTAAGATATGGGCAATCACCAAACACAAGCAGTTGACGATGGAGTGTAATTCAGGTAGAATGAGTCCGTTACCAAGATTGAGTAATACGACTCATTATTATATCCAACGCATCTGGAAATTCCTAAGTTCTGAGGGCATTATGTCACTCACCCTCCTGGAAAATCCCATATGCGGGTAGTAGATAAGGAGGCGATGATGCCAGAAGAAGCAGAAGTACGAATTGAACGCGATTCGCTGGGCGAAGTACGTGTCCCTGCCTGGGCTTTATATGGCGCTCAGACGCAGCGCGCAGTGGAGAACTTCCCGATCAGTGGAATACGTTTCCCACGGGTCTTTATCCGCGCTCTGGGTTTGATCAAAGCGGCAGCGGCCGAAGTGAACGCCGACTTGGGCTTGCTGGACGCTGAAAAGGCACGAGCCATCGTGCAGGCGGCGGAAGAGGTAGCCGCCGGCCAATGGGACGATCATTTCCCCATCGACATCTTTCAGACTGGATCAGGGACCTCGACCAATATGAATGCCAACGAGGTCATCGCCAACCGGGCCACCCAAATCCTGGGCGCCGAACTGGACACCAGGTTGGTTCACCCCAATGACCACGTGAATATGGGACAATCCTCCAATGATGTCATCCCCACTGCTATTCACCTCAGCGCTTTCATCCAGGTATACGAAGTGCTCCTGCCGGCGTTCAATCATCTGCACGTGACGTTGGAGAGGCGTGCGGCTGAGTTCGAGGATGTGGTGAAGACAGGCCGTACGCACCTGATGGATGCCATGCCGGTGCAGCTCAGCCAGGAGATCAGTGGCTGGGCTTATCAGGTCGTCCAGAGCATGGAGCGGATCGAGAGCTGTCTGTTTCGGTTGGGGAAGCTGCCCATTGGCGGCACAGCGGTGGGTACCGGCATCAACGCTCACCCCGAGTTTGGAGGGCGGGTGGCGGCCATACTGGCCGAACGCACCGGCCTGCCTTTAGTCGAAGCAGAGCATCATTTTGCCGCTCAGGCGACGATGGACACCGTTACCGAACTGAGTGGTCATCTCAAAACAACCGCCTCGTCGCTGATGAAGGTAGCCAACGATCTACGCTGGATGAACAGCGGCCCGATCGCCGGGCTGGGGGAGATCTCGCTGCCGGCGCTTCAGCCCGGTTCGAGCATCATGCCCGGAAAAATCAATCCGGTGATTTGCGAAGCGATGATGATGGTTTGTGGCCAGGTAATAGCCAATGACGTGGCGGTAACTATCGGCAATGAGCGCGGCAACTTTCAACTAAACGTGATGTTGCCGTTGATTGCACACAACGCGCTTCAATCCATCACGCTCCTGGGCAATGCTGCCCGAGTGCTGGCCGACAAAGCCATTGCTGGCTTCAGCGTCAACCGGGAGCGTATGGCCGAACTGGTCGAGAAAAATCCAGTCCTGGTGACGGCCCTTAATCCGGTGATTGGCTACGACAAAGCGGCTCAGGTCGCCAAACGCGCATACGCCGAGGGTCGCCGCCTGAAAGAGGTTGCGGCCGAAATGACGGACCTGTCGCCACAAGAACTCGAGCGCCTGCTCGACCCGCGCCTGATGACAAAGGGCGGGATCAGGAAGGAGTGAGCGGCTCCCCGACGGGGAGAATGTCTCGCGAGTGTCATTTTCGTCTCTGAGGGAGGAGAGCAGCATCATGGTCCACATCATCACCGACACTTTAGCTGGCTTGCCGGCCGAAACTGCCCGGCGATACAACATTCCTGTCATTCCCCAAGTCATCATTTTCGGCACCGACTCCTACCTGGAAGGTGTCGAGATGGACAGCGCCACCTTTATGCAGCGGCTGAGAACTGCTCGCGAGTTGCCCAAGACCGCCGCCCCACCGCCCGACCTTTTCACCAAGGAATTCCAACGTCTGGTCCCGGAGGGTAAGCCGATCCTGTGTATCCATCCCTCGGCCGAAGTGAGCGGTACTGTCCGTTCGGCCACAGTGGCTGCCAGGGATTTCCCGGACGCCGACATCCGCGTGATTGACACACGCCTCATCGCCAGCCCCCTGGCGACCATGGTGACATTAGCTGCCGAATGGGCCGAAGCCGGCCACGACGCCGACGCCATCGAGGTGCGCTTGAACGACCTCATCCCGCGTTGCCGTATCTACTTCCTGGTGGCCACCCTGGAATACCTGGCCAAAGGGGGGCGCATCGGCGGCGCGGCGGCGTTGCTGGGCAGCATGCTGCAGGTGAAGCCCATCCTCACTTTCCAAGACGGCCAGGTGAATCAGTTTGAGCGGGAACGGACACACAAGCGCGCCCTGGCCCGTCTCAAGGAGTTGGTGCTGGATCAGATTGCGCGCGACGGTAGCGGCCACCTGTCGGTGATGCACGCTGGCGTGCCGGAGCAAGGCCAGGCCCTGGCCGACGACCTGGGTGCCAGGTTGGGCCTGCCCCACGTCCCAATCCTGGACGTGCCGCCGGCGATCGTTACCCACGGCGGGCCAGGGATATTGGGCGTCGGCTTCTTCGTCAGCGCGTAGCTCTCAGAAGGTAACCATTTACGGCATCTGCAATGCACCGCAGCCCGTTCTGGCCCGCCGACCAGGCCGGGCTGCGGTAAATGAATACTTCAGGAGTGAGTTTATGCGAGTTCGCAAACTTGACACCTCGCAGGCGCGAGACGCCCGCCGGTTCATCCACTTCCCCTTCGAACTCTACCGGGAGTGTCCACAATGGGTGCCGCCTATATTGCCCGAGATGAAGCTGATCTTGAATCGCAAAAAGCACCCCTTCTACCGCCACTCCGACGCCGACTTCTTCGTCGCCGAGAGCGAAGGCCATGCTCTGGGGCGCATTGTGGTGATGGAAAATCGGAACTACAACCAGCATCACGGCCGCAAAGACAGCTTCTTCTATTTTTTTGAAGTGATGGAAGACGCCGAGGTGGCTCGCGCGCTCCTCAACGCTGCATGTGACTGGGCGCGAAGCCGGGGGATGGAGCGAGTCATCGGTCCTAAAGGTTTCTTGCAGGGCGACGGTATGGGGCTGCTGATAGAAGGCTTTGAGCACCGGCCGGCTGTCGGCATCCCCTACAACTATCCTTACTACGATGCCTTCATGCAAGACTCAGGATTTGAGAAGGAGACCGATTTTCTCTCCGGCTATCTGCGTGGCGACCATGAATTGTCGCAACGTTTCTACGACCTCGCGGAGAAGGTGAAAGCACGGCGCGGCTTCTGGATAAAGTCCTTCACCAGCGAAAAAGAGTTGCGCCGGTGGATCTATCGCATCGGGAAGGTTTACAACGAAAGCTTCAGCGACAACTGGGAGTATTGCCCGCTGACCAAGGAAGAGATGGACGTTGTCGCCGACCGGCTCATCGCCATCGCCGATCCCCGGCTCATCAAGCTGGTGATGAGGGGAGAGGAGATCGTCGGCTTTGTCTTCGCCTTCCCCGACATCTCGGCTGCCATCCAGAAGACAAAGGGGCGGGTCTGGCCTTTCGGCTGGATCTACCTGTTGCGCGAGTTTACGCGTACCAAGTGGGTCAATCTGAATGGCTTGGGGCTATTGGCGGGGCATCGGGGCGTAGGTGCCAACGCGGTGCTTTATACCGAGCTGGCCAGAAGCGTCAAGGATTTCGGCTTTGAGCACGCTGATGTGGTGCAGGTGGAAGAGAACAACACCAAAAGCCTGGGCGAAATGGCAGCCATTGGCGTCAAGTCGTACAAACGGCACCGCATCTACCGGCGTGTATTGTGAGAGACGTTTCAATCTACGCTCACGTCTCGTCATCCGCTTCCATACCGATGGCCATCAAATAGCCCCGCGCTCGCTCGGTTTTGGGGTAGCAGTTGACCAGGTCCCAGAAGGCGCGCGAGTGATTGGGCTCGATCAGGTGGGCCAGCTCGTGGATGAGGACGTAATCGCGCACCCAGGCCGGCATGTGCTCCACCCGATGCGAGATGCGGATGGTTCCATAGTCGGGCGTGCAACTGCCAAAGCGTTTGTTCTGGTTGGTGACGTAACGAATCGACCCCCAGGTGAGCTTGCCCCCGAAGTAGCGGCGGTTCAACTCCCGGGCACGGGTCTCCAGTGCCTGGTCGCTTTTCTGCTGGTGACGACGCAGCTTCTTCTCGACTTTTGCTTTGAGGTTATCGATAATGGGAGCCAGCTCGGCGTCGGAGATGTTGGCCGGCGCCCGAACTACCAGCACTCCCGACTCCAGCCGGCCTTCCACGGTCTTCTTGCGCCGCTTGCTGCGGATAATTTTCACTTCCATCATTTGACAATTCTCTACATAAAATGCCCGCCGCCGACATGGATCGTCTGTCCAGTCAGCCAGCGCGCCTGATCCGAGCCAAGAAACACCATCACATCGGCCACATCGCCCGGTGTGCCAACTCTCCCCAGAGGTATGGTTGGCAAGAGCCGCTCTTCCAACTCGGGTGTAATCCAGCCCGTTTGAATAGGACCCAGGGACAGTGTGTTCACAGTAACGCCGAATTGCCCCAGCTCAGCGGCGGCGCTGCGTGAGTATCCTTCTAGCGCCAACTTGCTGGCTCCGTACGTTATCTCCGATGGAAACTTATACGCACCGTCTGTGCTGACGTTGATAATCCGCCCCCAACTGGCCTCCCGGTCGATGTGCCTCCGGGCAAACTCTGCCATCATCAGTGCCACGGCCCGGGTGTTTACCGCAAACATACGATCGAAACTTCTCGCGTCGATGGGATTGGGGCGGCTCGTCCAGAGCTCTACCGCCTTGTTCACCAGGCTTTCATCAGCAGGGATGAAAGTGTCCGGCTCCCAGTAGGCCGCGTTGTTGATCAGGACTTCCACCGGGCCCAACTTCTCTCCCGCTGCGTCAAACATTTGGGGGATCGAACCCGGATCCGAGAGGTCTCCTTCCCAGCCGGACGCTTCCACGCCCATTTGACGCAGGTGATCCAGCATTTCGCCTATCGGCTTTCTTACCTGAAAGTTGTAGAAAGCTTCCCCAGGCTCATTGGGTTCCTCGATCGTCTCGGCGGGCGGGACGGACTGGCCTTGTGTATCCCTCCGGGCACCTGGATAGCCATGGAGGAATAGCCTGGCTCCTTGCGCGGCGAAGGCATATGCTGCCCCAGCGCCAATGCCGTACGGATTGTTGGCACCCGTGATCAGAACTACCTTTCCTGCTAATCCTGTCTCAGACGTTTTCATTCCCCGTCCCAACTATAGAGGGCGTCAGGAACTTTGTCAACTGAGCATTACTCATAGCTTGGGCCATCTTCCCATCCAGGTAGCGCAGCGTGATTTGATGGTGTTCATTATCGTAAGAAGCGACGCACTCCGAAGCTATTACTACATTGCAATCACGCTGGTATGCATCAATCACAGTCATCCGCACACAGGCGTGGGTATTAACGCCAGACACAACTATCGGGTCAGGATTCAGAGAAGAGAGGACCTTGTCGAGCTCGGTCCCGAAAAAGGCACTGTACCGCTTCTTGACAATGACTAGATCGTCCGGGTCATAGTCTAGTTCGGGTAGAATCTGGCAACCTTCGGTACCCGCGATCGTGATGGCAATGCCCCGCTTCCGCATTTCAAGGAAAGCATCGCTTAGATCAGGAGCGAATTCTTGTCGAACCCAGATAATGGGCAAATTGTTGCTTCGGAAGAGAGCAATGTAGCACGATCCCATTTTAATTCTTGAAAATAATTGGCAAGAAAATCATAAGGTTTTCAGAGGCCTCGATTTCGCGAATGCGGTTGTTGTCCTGATCAGCAATATAGAGGTTATCCACACCGTCATAAGCTACATCAGCAGGCAGATTAAGCTGTGCCTCAGCAGCCGGCCCGTTGTCACCGCTGTATCCAGCCATCTCATCGCCCGCCACAGTAGTTATGACGCCAGTAGCAGCGACCACTTTACGGATGCGATGGTTACCATTATCCGCTATGTAGAGATTACCCTCCCCGTCTAATGCCACGCCGGTGGGAAAGTTTAATTGCGCCTCAGTGGCTAGTCCACCATCACCCAAAAATCCGCCATTACCAGGGCCAGTTAACCCACTTCCAGCTACGGTAGTAATGACACCAGTAGTAGCAATCACCTTACGGATACGATGGTTGTATGAGTCGGCAACGTAGAGATTGCCTGTTGCATCCACCGCTACACGGGTCGGATAGTCGAGTTGTGCATCCGTGGCTGGCCCACCATCTCCAGAAAATCCACGACTGCCGTGCCCGGTAAGCCCACTGCCTGCCACGGTAGTAATGACCCCAGTCGCAGCAATCACTTTACGAATACGATTATTATTCGCGTCAGCAATGTAGAAGTTGCCATCTTCGTCCACTGCGATGCCAGCAGGAGATTGCAACTGTGCGTCGGTGGCTAAACCGTTGTCACCGCCACAAGCCTCAGTTCCATCGCCGGCAACCGTAGTGATAACACCCGTGGCAACAATTACTTTGCGGATACGGTTATTGAGTGAGTCAGTAATGTAAAGATTACCCAGCCTATCTATTGCCACGTCAGCAGGGAGGTTCAATCGTGCATTAGTGGCCGGCTCGCCGTCACCAGAAAATCCACCGTTAACGGGTCCAGTGGGTCCACTGCCAGCTACGGTAGTGATAACACCAGTAGCAGCTATCACCTTACGGATACGATGGTTAAAACGATCAGCGATATAAAGGTTTCCCATATCGTCTAGAGCCACGCCAACGGGCGAGTTTAACCGCGCGTCAGTGGCTAACCCACCATCACCGGAAAATCCGGAAATTCCATCGCCGGCCACAGTGGAGATTATCGCATTGGCGTCAATAGCGTAGGCGAGAATGGCGCTACTAGCTAACAATGGCAACAATATTAGCGCTAG
>JAHELX010000218.1 GCA_024643945.1 Anaerolineales bacterium | reverse complement strand
GATTGCCTGCCCTGGCGGGTAGGCCAGGGGGGATTGGTTGTCGATTCGTTGATTCGCCAATCTGACATCTGGATGACGTGAGGATGCTGGCCTCCATCTCCAGTCCAATCAGATGCCGGGCCAGATGGGCCGTGTGGTCGGCCACGCCCCCTTGCATCGGGGGGTATTCGCCAGTAAGGAAGCAAACCTTCATTTTTATCCGCTATCTATCCGCTGCCAATCTGGACCGGAGCACCTGCCAATAAGCCGCCACCCTCTCCCGGCGCAACTCCCGCTTGTGGCCGACCAGCCACTTAAGCGATTCCTGCGATAGTTGCAAGGCAAACATCCCCAACAAGAAGAACCGGATGACCAGTGCCCAACCCAGGCCGTAGTACTTGCGATAGTAGCGAATCTTACTGCTCTGAAAGCGAATGGTTCGCGCCGCCATCACCTGTTCGCTGCTTTTTCCCTCGTGATGAGTGATTTGCGCCGCTGGCAAGTAATGAATCTCCCAGCCGGCCGCCCGGCAGCGCCGGCACCAATCCAGTTCCTCAAAGTACATAAAGAAGCCCTCGTCCAGAGGGCCGACCTGTTGCCACGCTTCGCGCCGGATCATCAGGGCCGCGCCCACCAGCCAGTCCACCGGTTGGGTCACGTCGGCGGGCTGATCTGCCAGGTGGTAGTGCCGGGCAGCGCGGTTGTTGGGGAACCACTGATGCAGCAAGGTACTTTCGCAAAAGGCGGTGGCCAGGGAGGGAAAGCGGCGGCGGGATGATTGGAGAGTCCCATCCGGGAAACGAAGCTGGGGTCCGAGGGCTCCCACCGCCGGATGTGCGTCCAGGTAACGCGTCATCGTCGCCAGGGCATCGTCCACAATCTCTGTGTCAGGGTTCAAGATCAACAAGTAATGACCGGTAGCCGCGGCCAGTCCCAGGTTGTTGCCCCGGGCATAGCCCAGATTCTCGTCACTGGCGATCAGCCGGACCCAGGGAAACTCACGCCGCACCATCTCGGCACTGCCATCGGACGAAGCGCAGTCTACCACAATGACTTCATAAGCCAGCTCAGGTTGAGCCACTGCTGGCGTAGGGGCGACAGTTGCCTCGCCCCTGCTTAGCGACAAAAGGCAACGCTGCAGCAACTTCTGCACATTCCAATTGACGATGACAATGGAGAGGTCCACTGTTACACTGAACGATCAACAACAAATTGCGCCAGGTCAAGTAAGGCCCGGCGGGATTGATGATCAGGCAAGAGAGCCAATGCCTCGCTGGCCCGGGCAGCGAACCGCCGTGCCTCATCAACGGCAGCGTCGACTGCGCCCGAAGCGCTAATCTCGTCCACCACCCCCATAATCTCCGCCTCATCCAACGTGTCGTGGGCCAGTATTCTCTCGATGGTTGGATGGCCGGGCTGATCCTCCAGGAACAAGATGGCGGGTAGAGTGATGATGCTATGCCGCAGGTCATTAGCCACTGGCTTGCCCAGACTCGCCTGGTCACCGGTGAAATCCAGTACGTCGTCGATAATCTGAAAGGCCATGCCCAAATAGTGCCCGTAGTCTCTCAAGGCCTGGACGTGCGATTCCGGCAACCCGCTCAGTATGGCGCCAGTCTCGGCACCAGCGGCGAAGAGAGACGCAGTTTTGGCGTAAATACGCCGATGGTATTCATCCAGCGTTGGGGCACGGCCAACCCTGCCGAAGATTTGCTGCAACTCACCGCTGCAAATAACCGTCAAAGTATCGGAAAAGATGGAAATAATCCGCACATTCTCTGTTTCCGCGGCGAGATTGGCCGCCCGGGCAAACAGGTAATCCCCCATCAGGACCGTTGCTCCCTGGGACCAGGTGGCGTTTAAGGTGGGATTGCCTCGTCGCACGAGCGAGTTGTCCACCACGTCGTCGTGGACCAAAGTCGCTGTATGGAGCATCTCCACCGCCGCCGCCAGAGCAATTGCCTTCTCATAATCGGGTGAGCTAAAACGAGTGACCATCAAGACCAAAGCCGGGCGTAACCGCTTCCCGCCGCCACTCAGCAAATAGCCGAGTACCGCGCCAAGCTGCTCATGATGAGCAGTAGCCCCTTCGCGCATCTTCTGTTCGACTCGCTTGAGGTCCTCTTGCACCCACTCAAGCATCGTGATCGTCGTCAATTCGTCCCCTCAAATCAAGCCTCTCGGCATCTCAGGCATCGCTTTCCCTAAAACACGCATGTCGCCAAGAGTGTATCTGAATAGTGGGGTGGGGCAGGAACGGGCGGGCTAGCCCACCCATAGGTCCCCTACGGGGATAGGTCCCCTGGGGAAAAGCCCACCCCACGACCGTTCAGATATCCTCCAAGATGCTGGCTGTTATAGCGCCAGGATCAGTCAGGCCGCTGACAGCAGCCAAAACAGACGCCGGGTATTGTCGGTCAGATGCAGCGACAGTTCCTCGAAAAACAGTTCACTTCTCTCGCCCTCTGCAGGGACTTCGCCCCTTGCAGGGACTTCGCCCCTTGCAGGGACTTCGCGCGCAGCATGGGTCCTAGTAGTGCCTCGCAATTCGGCCAGCCGCTTTACTACCAGCGCCACATAGGCTGGCTCGTTTCGCTTACCACGGTAGGGATGTGGAGCGAGATAAGGTGCATCGGTCTCTACCACCAGACAACTCAAGGGGAGGCCAGTAACGATCTCCGGCAAGCGCCGGGCGTTCTTGAAGGTGATCGGTCCGCCCACGCCGATAAAGAAGCCCAGCGAGACCGCTTCGTCAGCCATTGCATCGTCTCCAGAGAAAGCATGCAGTACACAGCCAGGATGTCCCCCCGTGGCCCAGTCTCGCAAAGCCGCCATCACATCGTCGGCCGACTCTCGCTGATGGATAATGACCGGCAGGTCGAGGTCAGCCGCCAGAGTCAGTTGAGCCTCAAAGGCGGCCCGCTGCTGCGCTCGCGGCGACAAATCGCGGTAATAGTCCAGCCCAATTTCGCCAATGGCGACTACTTTGGGGTGAGAAGCAAGCTGGC
This sequence comes from Anaerolineales bacterium, assembly GCA_024643945.1. The sequence continues at coordinate 6,258 of JAHELX010000218.1, read as the reverse complement.
GCAGTTCGGCCAATACCTGACGGTCCAGAGTGGAAGCATCGTGAGGGTGGACGCCCACCGCGGCATAAACGTTTTCATATCTCTCGGTCAACGCCAGCGCGCGGCGACTGGATTCCAGGTCGGTGCCGGGATTAACAACGGCAGTCACGCCGGCTTCAGTCGCTCGCGCCAGCACCTCGTCTCGATCTTGGTCGAAGTCCGGGAAATCCAGGTGACAATGTGAGTCAATCATCCTCTGTTCGTCTGCAGTGCCTGTATATCAGCATCTACCATCAATCGAATGAGCTCCTCAAAGTTAATTGAAGGTTCCCAACCGAGTTTGGCGTGGGCTTTGCTGGGATCACCCACCAGCAAGTCAACTTCGGCCGGCCGGAAGAACTGGGGATCACTCACTACGTACTTGCGCCAATCGAGGTCGAGATAGCCAAAGGCAACCTCACACAATTCCTGGACCGAATGGGTTAAGCCCGTGGCGACCACGTAGTCATCTGGCTCATCCTGCTGAAGCATCAACCACATTGCCTGCACATAGTCTCCAGCGTAGCCCCAGTCACGGCGTGCCTGCAGGTTGCCCAGGTGCAGATTGTCGGCCAACCCTAGCTTGATGCGTGCCGCACCGTAGGTAACTTTATGGGTGACAAACTCCAGACCACGGCGAGGGCTTTCGTGGTTGAACAAGATGCCTGAACAGGCGAAGAGCCCATAGCTTTCACGATAATTTACGGTGATCCAATGTCCATATATCTTAGCCACGCCGTAAGGGCTGCGCGGGTAAAAGGGGGTGTTCTCATTCTGCGGCATCTCCCGAACTTTGCCAAACATTTCGCTGCTCGAGGCCTGGTAGAAGCGGATTTCCGGGTCGACAATACGGATTGCTTCTAACACGCGCGTCACACCTAAAGCGGTAAACTCCCCCGTCAATACCGGTTGCTTCCAAGAAGTGGGCACAAATGATTGCGCTGCCAGGTTATAGACTTCCTGGGGGCGGTACTCTCGCAGAATGTCGAGCAGAGACATCTGATCCAGCAAGTCACCTTGAACAATCGTTATATCATCCTGAAAATGGCGGATACGATCAAAATTGACAGTGCTGGAGCGTCGGACCATCCCCAACACTTCATAGCCCTGTGAGAGCAAAAACTCCGCCAGGTATGAGCCGTCTTGCCCGGTGATGCCTGTGACCAACACTCTCTTCTTGCTCATCAGGTCTCCTCTGAAGAAGATACTCTAATTGCTTCCTATTATTCCCCATCCGCCGCCTATTGGCGGCCGCCTACAGCGTATCCTGGCTCCCGCACTACTTGTCGCCAATAGGCCAGCACCCGACGCAAACTCTCGCCAAAGGGGATGGTTGGTTCCCAGCCAGTATCAGCCCGCAGCTTGGTGATGTCACTGTAGATGACAGGAACGTCGGAAGGACGCATCCGTGTCGGGTCTTGTTCAATGCGGATCCGCGCCGAGCTCATCTTTAATAAAGTATCGAGCAAATTCTGCACCGACTGAGGCCGGCCTGAACCGATGTTGTACGCTTCGCCTGACCGGCCTTTGTCCATCAACAGGGCGTAGGCGCGCACAACGTCTACGACATCCGTGAAGTCGCGTTGGGCCTGCAAGTTGCCGACACGCACCACGGGTTCCCGTAGTCCTGCCTCCGCCTCGGCAATTTGACGCGCGAAGTTCGCCGCCACGAATTGCGGACTTTGACGTGGGCCCAAGTGATTGAAAGCACGAGCCCGGATCACATCAACGCTGTGGCTTAAAAAATACTGTCGGGCCAACAGATCTTGTGCCGCCTTGCTCACACCATAGGGGTTATGAGGTTCCAGCAAAGCATTCTCGTCTACCGGGAGCCTATCAGGGGAAACAGCGCCGTATACCTCGTTTGATGCCACTACCAGCAACCGGGCCTTGAGATCTTTGGACACCATCACCTGAAGCATATTCAGTTCAGGTCGGACGTTGTTTTCAAAGGTATCCCAGGGAGCTTGCCACGCCGTCGGCACATAGGCTTGGGCCGCCAGATGATATATATGATGCGGCCTGACATCCAGCAGCACATCTTCCACTACTTGAGGATCACGCAAATCCGCAATAGTAAGCGAAACCGGGCGACCAAGATGCTCCACGCCATGGCCTTTGTCATGCGCCACGCCGTGGATCTCAACGTCGCCGCGGGCCAGCAAATGCGCGGCCAGGTGTCCCCCAGCAAAGCCGGTGATGCCTGTAATCAATGCTCTCACCACGCGCGCCACTCCTTCCTGGTTTCAACCCGATTGTCATTGTAAGAGGGATACCCGGAGATAGGCAAAACATTATACCGCACTTCCAATTGAGTCGCAAAGAACGAGTGGGTGGCATAAGTGCCAGACGACCCAATAACTTATGTAAACATTAAAATTTACCATAAGGGGTAGACAAGTGGGGTAAAGTGGTGTATAATATGGATACTTGTGGGGAATAATGGGTTAAAGTGGGGCAAAGAACATATGTTCTAGCCCCTATTTCAGCCTCTGTGGGGGAGGACAACCCACGATGTTTCTCGGTGAGTTCCTGCACACGCTCGACGACAAAGGGCGGTTGACTATCCCCGCCAAGTTCCGGGATGAGCTGGCTGGCGGCTTGGTCATTACCCGAGGCATAGATCGCTGCCTTTCTGTCTTCCCTCGCCAGGTGTGGGACGACTTGGCTGAACGCATAGCTCAACTCCCCCTTACGCAACGCAGCGCTCGTAATTTTGGGCGCCTGATGTTTTCGGGCGCTGCTGACTTCATACCCGACCGCCAGGGCCGTGTTTTGATCCCACAAGGATTACGCGAATACGCTAGATTTGATAGCGAGGCAGTCATTATCGGCCTTTACGATAGATTAGAAATCTGGAATCCCGAAAACTGGACAAATTTAAAGTCGGAGGTCGAAGGTGACCCAGAATCTATTGCCGAACAGTTGCATGAACTTGGCATTTGACTTTTGGCATTTGACTTATGGAAGAGAAAACGTCGCACATTCCTGTTTTGCTCGACGAGGTACTGAAGGGACTTAACCTTCACCCTGGTCAACGCTACATTGACGGTACCCTCGGTGCCGGCGGTCACGCCGAGGCTATTTTACAAGCTATCGCGCCTGATGGTCAGGTACTGGGTCTGGATGCTGACCCTGTTGCCCTGAATAGCGCTCGCCAGCGACTCGCCCCCTACAACGACCGCGTCCATCTCGTCAACGCCAACTTTTCCCAACTCGCAACCATTGCCCACAGCTACGACTTCGTCCCCGTTCACGGCATCTTGCTCGACCTGGGACTGTCGTCAATGCAATTGGGCGATGCTGAGCGAGGATTCTCATTTCAAAACGAAGGTCCACTCGATATGAGGTACGACCCCAGCGGTCCTATCACTGCCGCTGATCTGGTTAACAATCTATCTCAGAGCGAGTTAGCCGACCTGCTATATCGTTTCGGCGAAGAACGACGCAGTCGGAGCATCGCTCGCGCCATCGTTGCTGCCCGTCCAGTACGCAGCACACGGGAACTGGCCGACCTGGTGGCACGGGCAGTAGGTGGACGACGGGGGGCCAGAATTCATCCGGCCACGCGGACCTTCCAGGCACTGCGCATTGCCGTGAACGATGAACTGGAAACGCTGAGTAGCGCCCTGTCGGAGGCGACAACGATACTGGTCCCCGGCGGAAGACTGGCAGTTATCAGTTTCCATTCCCTGGAAGACCGGATTGTTAAGAACTTCTTTGTGCAGGAATCCAAAGACTGCATCTGCCCGCCCGAGCAACTCATCTGCACCTGCGGCCATCGAGCCACGTTGCGCATTATAACACGAAAGCCAATTATCGCCAGTAGCGATGAAATCAGTGTAAACCCCCGGGCCCGCAGCGCCAAATTGCGGGTGGCCGAACGTATGGAGGCGTAACACTATGTCTAGTGAAACCATGCATCCTGTCCAAACCCTGCTGCGACCCGGGTCTCTGGCTCAGCACATCACCTGGCGTCTCGAACGTAAAGCGGCTTTGGGAATGTTGCTCATCCTCATCACCGTCAGCCTCATCGGCTGGCTCTATCTGACACAGGCAAGCTCCCTGGCCACAATTAGCTTTCAGATTGAGCAACACAGAGCTGAACTTTCTAAACTGGATCATCAAAACGCCCAACTGGAACTGGAAATTGCTGAATGGGAAAGCCTGCCCAGAATCGAACAACGAGCGCGTGAGCTTGGATTCGGGCCCCGCAACCAAGTGCTCTACTTATCTGTGCCCAATTATCCCAATCAGCAAACGAACCAATCCAAGAACCCGTAACATGAGATCTGCGAATTTGCTGAGTTTACCAATTTTTCGATTTCCGGGGAGATTCTTGCAACGATGGCAGCCAATTCTGGCACACGCTGGCGCATCATTGCCCTGATGGCTATCCTGTCGGCCGGTGCATTGATTCTTGTCGGGCAACTCTTTCGGTGGCAGGTACTTGAACATCAGACTTTCTTGACCCTGGCTGAAGAAGAACACCAGGCAGAAGTCGTCATCCGGCCGCGCCGGGGTGCGATCTACGACCGTAAAGGATTCTTGATGGCAGCCGACACCTTTCAATACCAGGTCTCTGCTTCGCCGAGGATGATCAGCGATCCGTACGCCACTGCCGACCGTCTCTTTCCGCTGCTGGAGATGAGCCGCGACGCGACATTGGCTGCGCTGACTAGTGACGCTCCATGGGTCCCCCTCTCGCGCGGGGTACCCCAGCCCCTGGGTGAGACGATTCTTGAATGGGACATCACAGGCATTCAGGTGGAACCGCGCGCCAAGCGTGTTTACCCCGAGGGCACGTTAGCCGCGCACCTGATCGGTTTCGTCAACGACAACGACAATGGGTTCTACGGAGTGGAGGGCTACTACAACGCGACGCTTCAGGGGACCCCAGGCTTGCGCCAGGGCGAACGTGACCCCTTTGGCTCGTCCATACCTATTGGGCCGGGACAATTCCTTCCCCCGCGCGATGGCAAAAGCCTAATGCTCACGATAGACCGTACGGCGCAATACATCGTCGAGAAAGAACTAGCAGACGCCGTGGCACGCTACCAGGCAGAAAGTGGCACAGTGGTAGTGCTCGACCCAAAGACAGGGGCGATCCTGGCTATGGCCAGTTGGCCCCCCTATGATCCCAATCACTTTGCCGAGGCCGACCAGAAACTATTTCCAGATCCGGCTGTAAGCGAGCAGTACGAGCCGGGATCCGTATTCAAAGTCATCACCCTGGCCGCCGGCCTGGATTCGGGCGTCATCACGCCCGATACGACCATCTATGATGGCGGTGTCATCGAAGTGGGCGGCCGAACCCTCTACGATTGGGATCGACAGCCCCATGGCACGGTAAACATGACCACCGTGTTGGCCAAATCGTTGAACGTGGGGGCCGCACAGGTCGCAGTCATGCAGGGCAAAGAACGATTTTACACTTATCTGCGACGCTTCGGCTTCGGACGCATCACCGAGGTAGATCTGGATAGCGAGGGTCCTGGCACGCTCAAAACGCCGGGTGACCCCGACTGGCACGAAAGTGACCTGGGCACCAACAGCTTTGGGCAGGGAATCGCCGTCACCCCATTGCAAATGACAGTGGCCATCGCCGCCGTCGCCAACGACGGCTTACTGATGAAGCCGCACGTGGTGCAAGAAATCATCGAAGGTGATCATGTTCTCTCGGTGCAACCGACAGTGGTGCGCCGGACTATCTTAGCCCAAACAGCACGAACATTGACCGAAATGCTGGTCGCAGCGGTAAGCCAGGAAGCCGAACTGGCGCTGGTACCCGGCTATCGTGTTGCCGGCAAAACCGGGACGGCGCAAATTCCCGTTCCCGGGGGCTATCATCCCAGCCTCACCGTTGCCTCGTTTGCCGGCTATCTGCCAGCCGACGACCCGGCTGCCGTGATTCTGGTCGTCATCAATAAGCCCCAAACCTCACCCTGGGGAGGGCAGGTTGCAGCGCCGGTGTTTGCCCACATTGCACAGCAATTAATGATTCTTTTTGATGTACCGCCAGACGACATACGTCAGGCTGCGAGTCAGCAAACACTTGCCCCATACCACACCTGGGGTGTGGCACAGGTGCCGCAGGTGCGGGTCAGCAAATCAGCAAATCAGCAAGTCGGCGAATCAGCGAATCAGGGAATGGCTGTCGCTGACTCGACAATTCACTGACTCGCTGACTCGTTGATTCCCTGACTCATTGAGGTTTAATGCTCTGAGGAAAATGCTAAC
>JAHELX010000217.1:7896-9247 GCA_024643945.1 Anaerolineales bacterium | reverse complement strand
TTATAGTTGTCAACAGTGTCAACCCAGATGTCTATGAATGGACTAAGTGGTGGGGCTTGCATCACCCCCAGCTCCTTTCCCGCTTTTGCGGATTGGGTCAGTCCTCCCGCCAGGGCAGCCACGAAGGGCATGAGCAGCACCAAGGTCAGGGCCAATTTGAACCAACGTGTCTTTTTCATCGGTGTTCTCCTTTTCTAAGCGTTGATGGAATGCTCCAATCTCTTTTGTGTCAGTAACAGGAGTAGGGAGCCTGGCGCAACAATCTGCCCCAAAGAAGGCCACCAGGCTCTCTACCCTCAGTTGGGGCCAGAAGCCTATCCACCAGGCCGGATGGGCTTGGGAACGACCGGGGACGGACCCCAAAGCTCGATGGTCACGTTGGCTGCGAGGGTTCTCAACTCATCCAGGACTTTCTGCGTGTCCTCGTGGGTCTGCCAGGCGACCCAGGTGGCCATGTCGGCGAACTCATAGGTCACCACGACCTGGGAGGCACCGGTGGCCGGCCGATACGCCCGAAACTCGGTCACCCCCGGCACAGCCAGAGTACGCCGGATTGCACCCTCGGTCCACTTCAGATAATCTTCCAACTTGTCCGGGAGAATGTCCCACTTCATGACATGGAGCACCATTTGAACTCACCTCCTCTCGATTCGATAAGGCTTAAATCCACATGGTCGTCACCAGTTTTTTACTGTCTCACCCCCTTTTGTGACTCTTCATCCCTTTCCTGCGCCCCTATCCAGCGCCGAATAAAGGATAGCAGGGCGGACTCGTCGGCGAAGGCAACACGCTCGCCCGATTGGACGTGTTGCACCTGCCCATGCCAACGAGCCTGCTCTGTTCCCGATTCTCTCCACAAGCGGACGATGAAGGTATTCAATGGCAGACTTGATTCCTGTTCGTCAGGCATAGCCACCTCGATTTGTCTCAGTTCGTCTCATCTGCCCATATATAATCGCTCACGCTACAGTATTCCTGAAATCCAAGCCGGCGATACATTCCTAGCCCCATCTGTGACGCGTGCAGAATACCAATCCGGTAGCCCATAGCCCGCGCCTCTCGCAACGACGCCAGCGTCATTGCTGTCCCAATCCCTTGCCCCCGCGCGGCCGGGAGTACGCCTATGCTGTAGACGCTGGCGACGCCGGCGCCCAAGAACAACATGGCCGTTGCAACCGGTTCTCCGTTCAGCAAGCCGATATAGAAGCGTCGCCGCAGATGTTGCCAGGCATCCGAACTGACTTCAATGTCGAAAATGGCCTGACCGACAAACTCCGGCAACTCGAAGCTGAGACTGAAAGCGTGGAACCATTGTTTGAGCGTCACGACATCGCTGACAGACTCAATCTTT